>LADV01000091.1 GCA_000961805.1 Peptococcaceae bacterium BRH_c23
ATGTTAGACTATGCGGTGAAGAATGCCGAAGCTGCCAACCTCACCAATATCTTGTTTAGAAACTTAAACTGGGATGAAGTCAACCTTGAAGACTACGGCTGGAGAAAAAGATTTGACTTGGTGACCGCGATCAACAGCCCAGGGATCCATGATCTAATCACGCTAGAGAAGATGATCGAGGCCAGCAAGGGCTACTGCTTTTTGTCAAATTTTGTGGATCGTACCGACTCTGTTCAGGACATTATTCGCACGGACATTCTTAAGCTTAAAGAGGTAATATTTTATAACAATACAGTTTACAGCATTTTAAACATCCTTTGGCTAATTGGATATTATCCCAGTATTGCCTATGTCGATACGGCTCGAGAACATGTCCGAACGGTCCAGGAAGCTTGTGTTTATTATGGTTCGTTATACCTCTATCGGGCACGCGTATCATTTTTATATAACCCCGGAAAGATGAAAAGATGCGAAGCCGAACCCAAAGGCAAACAGCGGGACAGGGACAGATAATGGAAATTAAAACAAGGAACCTGTCCCCTTGTTTCTCAAATACCTTCAAATTCTTCCCTGCCTCATCTCTACCACCCGGTCGGACATCCAGCCCACAACCTCTCTATCGTGGGAAATGAAAAGATAGGAAAGTTGCCGCGTTTTTTGCAGATCTTTCAAAATGTGCAAAATTTGTGCCTGCACCGAAACATCCAACATAGAGGTAGCTTCATCCAGAACAAGTACCCGCGGTTGCAACATCAGAGCGCGACAGATGGAAAGACGCTGGATTTCGCCGCCGCTCACCTGATGCGGATAGCGTTCTAACAAAGAATCATTCAGCTTTACCTGCTCAAGCACCCGGTAAAGCATTTCGTGGGCGGATACTTTTTCATAAAGGCGAAAAATTTTAAGCGGTTCCAGTACGCTGTCTTTTAGTTTTATGACTGGATTAAAAAAGGATTCCGGGCGCTGGGAAATAAGTTGAACCTCGCCGCGGAAGGGAAGCAACGCTTTACCTTTTAGCAGCGTTATATTCTCACCCTTATAGAACACTCCGCCGCCATCGCTTGGAATCAAGCGCAGCAGAATACGAGCTAAAGTGCTTTTGCCGCAACCGCTGGGTCCCATCAGACCAAGGGTTTCCCCCCTATCAATTTGCAAGCTGACATTGTCGAGAGCCAAAAAGGACTTTCGTCCCCCACCCCTGCGAAAAGTCTTACAAACTTCGCGGGCTTCAAGCATATAAAAAGCACCTCACAAGCCTGCCGCCGTGTTCATAAGAATTCGGTTTTTCCGCCGTGCAACGCACAGTGCAGTGTATACAGCGGGGCGCAAATTTGCAGCCAGTAAAGCTTTCTCCGGGTGCCGGAGGCATACCGGACATGGGCTCCATCCCATTTTGAGGAAGTGAGGCCAGAAATCCCTGCGAATAGGGATGCAGCGGAGTTTTCAGAACATCCTGCCCCATTTCCAAAATCTCTCCGCTGTACATCACTGCCACACAGTCGCACAGCTTTTCAGCCAACCCAAGGTCATGGGTAATGACAATCATCCCGTCCACGCCCTGCAGTTTCATCGAAACAAGCGTTTCGTAAACCTGCTCGCGTAGATCCCTGTCAAGCCCCTTGGTCGGTTCATCCGCCAATACCCAGCGTGGTGAACAAGAAATACCGATGGCACACAGTACGCGTTGCTGCATACCACCGCTCAGCTCAAACGGATAGGAGCGCAAAATACGCCCCGGATCATCAAAGCCGAAGCTGTGCAGCAGACTTTCCGCCTTTCGCCTGCGGCTTTTGGCGTTCTTATCTACTATCATCAGTGCTTCGTCAAGTTGAACGCCGATCCGCCTCACCGGGTTGAGCGAATCGCTTGGATTCTGCGGGATCAGACTGATTTCCTTTCCACGCAGGGTACGCAGCTGTCGGAGCGAAGCTTTGGCAATGTTAAGCCCGCAATAAAGGATGTCGCCGCCCACCTGTGCATAGGAAGGCAGCAAGCCGAGGATCGCCAGTCCGAGTACGGATTTTCCGCAGCCGCTCTCTCCGATGAGTCCGGTAATTTGTCCACTGCGAAAGGTAGCGAAAACATGGTCAACTGCTTTAACCGAACCGGAGGAAACCGCAAAATGTACGGTGGCATCCTGAATAACAATGTGATTGGAAGTGGCTTCTAGCATTCGCGCACCTCCTCATTTTTTATGTCAAAATGATCGCGCAGAACGTCGCCCAGCATATTGATAGCCAGCAGTAATAAAAAAATACACAGCCCCGGCACAAGAATTAGATGCGGGGAACTGCGGTAATGAAGGCGTGCATCATTAATCATAACACTCCAGTCAGGTGTGGGCGGTTGAACTCCTAACCCTAAAAAGCTCAGCGAGGCGATAGACAACACACTGCGTCCCACCCGGATTGTAAAAAGGATAATCATATTATTGATCATATTAGGAAGGATGTGACGAAAGATCAAACGCCTATTACTACTTCCTAGACAGCGCATTGCCTCTATATAGGGCTCCTCTCGCAAGCGCAGTACCTCGGTGCGCACAATTCGGGAAAATCCTGCCCATGAGGTTAGTATCAAAGCCAGCAGCAGACTCTGGATGCTCGGGCCCATCACCCCTGCAATAGCGATCATCAGACAGGTTCCGGGCAGACCCTGGAAAATATTGGCAAGTACGGTGAGGCACCAGTCCGCCGCGCCTCCATAGTAACCCGCAATCATTCCCAAGAGCATACCGAGCAGCATGGACAGAACCGTCGCCATCAGCGCCAGCAGCATAGAGATTCGACCCCCGTACAGGACGCGGCTGAGCATATCCCGCCCCAGCGAATCAGTTCCCAGAGGATGTCCTAAAGATGGTCCCTCCAGACGCACCGACATCTCGGTGGTATTAGGCGGATAGGGCGCGATCAGCGGTGCTAAGACGCTGGAAAGGATAATCACGGACAGAAGCAGCACGGCAATGATGCCTTGCGCTTTTCCCTTGTTCTTCAAATACTGCTCCCTCCCAGCCTTATTTTCGGATTCAGCACCAAGCTGATTAAATCTACCGCCAGTGTGACAGCGACAAAAAGAAATCCGGTAAGCAAAACATAGCCTTGAAGGGCCGGATAATTACGCATGTAAATGGCCTCGATGGCATAGCTTCCCACGCCCGGGAGTGCAAAGATAGTTTCTACAACAACCGAGCCACCCAGTATTCCGCCAAAATAATTGCCCAACAGCGTAATGACGGGCACAATGGCGTTGGGCAGGGCGTTTCGCACAATAAGGCGATATTTACTGATTCCTTTGGCGTTAGCGGCAAGAAAATATTGTTTTCCCAATTCCCCCAGAAGCGCGGAACGCATCAAACGCGCAGCTGTTGCGGTAGTGGCGCAAGACAGCACTATTGCCGGCATTAACATATATTTAGCTCCGCCTGTACCGCTGGTGGGCAGCCACCCAAGGACCTCAGCGAACAGCAGCACCATCAAAATGGCAAGCCAAAAACCCGGAATGGAAAGCATTATATTGGTTAGTCCTTGGATGCCATGGTCAAGCAGGCTGTCTTTATAGGCCGCAGACAAGGTGCCTATTAGGATTCCGCCTGCACAGGTTAGCAGCATAGCATATCCTGCCAGCTTTAGGGTTACCGGCAAGCGCCGAGCAAGCTCTTCACTCACTGGTTCGCTGGTGGCATATGAGTAGCCGAGGTCACCGTGCAGGGCGTTTTTTACCCAGCGAATATACTGTACGGGCAGCGGATCGTTAAGTCCCATCTCTTCCCGCAACGCGGCAATCTGTTCCGGTCTCGCCTCAGACATGCCGCCCTGACTAAGCGCAATTTCCGCCGGGTCGCCGGGGGAAATAACCCCCAGCGTAAAAGCAATCAGGGAAATACCCAGCAGAACCGGAACCAGCGAGGCAATTTTCTGCAAGATATACCTGCTCATTGCCTATTCAGCCCAAGCAACATTCGGCAGTTCCAAACCGTAAAGTTTTGCCTCATAACCAGTCAGTTTAGTACTGTAAGCCATCAAGGTCACATCGTTAAACAGAGGAATGACTGGAAAATCCTCGCTGGAAATCTGCTGGATCTGATTATAGATTTCTTTGCGCTTTTCCATATCGAGAGTGGCTGCCGCCTCTTTCATCAGTTTTTCCACCTCAGAGTTGTTGTAGCCGAGACTGTAATTCTTATTATGGTCACCGCTGGTGAGCATAAAGCGGTTGAAGATGGTGAAGGGTTCGCTGTTGGAGAGTCCCTGCTGTAGACGGACAAGATTGTGGTTGCCTGATTTCATTTCCTCTTTCATAGTAGCATACTCCAAGGGTTGAATTTTAACATCCAGCCCTATTTCCGAAAGCCAGGCTGCAATCAGCTCCGCCTCCGGTTTCTGGGTGGACTCGCTGCCGTTTATCAGATAGACAATTTCACAACGTTTATCCCCCAGTACCGCTTTGACCAGCGCTTTGGCTTTTTCCAGATTCTCTTTCACGGGAATTTCCTTATAAAATGGAGTGCTGTAATTAAGGATATTGGTAGTAGGAGAACCAAACCCGCAGTATAGGTCAGTCACTATAGACTGGCGGTTGAGGGCAAGGCTGACAGCCTGACGCATACGCAGATCATTGAACGGAAACTTGGTTCCATTGACCCCCAGAAAACGAATCATCGTGGATTTATTGGTAGTCAACGCAAAGTCAGGATCTTTTTTAAGCTCTACGGCTAGCGAAGCAGGAATTGCTTTTAGATCCAATACGCCCATAATCTCAGCGGATTTTAAGGCAGAAAAGCGAGTATCCGCATCAGGAATTACTTTAACCCGAATGGATTTTGCTTTGGCCTTTTCGCCATAGTAATGATCATTACGCTCCAACAGAACATATTGGTCCTTCACGTTCTCAACAACTTTAAAAGGACCGGTACCTTGGGCAATACCGTTGAAATTTCCTTCCTTATCGAAGCATTTAGGGCTGTACATGGCACTTCCGAAGTTCACCATATTGTAGATCTGAGTGGGTGAGGGATTCTTAAAGATGAGTTTAAAGGTATAATCGTCCACCTTGGAGTACTCTTTCAGCCCAGGATAGTTGGAATTGATATCCAGCGGGTAGAAAGAGGATTTCTTAACGCCCAACTTCATACGGTCAAAGTTTGCGACGACCGCATCCGCATTGAAGCCTTCGCCGTCGTGGAACTGGACACCCTTGCGCAGCTGAAACGTCCATTCCTTACCGTCCTCGGATATTTCCCAGCTTTCGGCAAGACCGGGCACAGGGGATGCCTTGTCGTCCTGTTTGACAAGCGGTTCCCAGACATAGAGAATGCTGCTGCAATAATAACCATCTTTTTCACCGGGGGCAAGGTTACGGTAACCTCCAAGGACAATTTCAGTGTTCCTGTTCACAACTGCAGGAGACTTGGAGGAATCGGCCGCGCTGCCCGTCGGGTTGGATTTGCTGCAACCTGCAATAGACAACACTATTAGGACGGACAAGCAAAGTACCAACACCTGTTTCAGTTTGGTTTTGAAAAAAAAGTTCATGGATATCCTCCTCTTAATATTTTTTAAGTCTTCACTACGTGTACTGAAAACTTTGAAAGCAGTTATTTGTACCAGTAAAGCAACTCCGAGCGAAATTTGTGACGACAACGGTATTTTCCATTTTCAAAGTGGTAATAGCGTTGCAAGATCTCCAGTACCGCCTTTTCATCATAGCGCGCAGCAATGTAAGAAACCGCACGGTTCAGCATCTCATCAAATGTGTCATAAGCATATTCGCGCTCATTGGAAATACTTATGCATTCAGCACAAATTCCAAGTCCGTGAAGTACCTTTTCTAAGTCTCGGCAATCCATCCGTGTGTAGCGCACGGGAAGCCGCAGTTCCTGTTCAAAATCGGAGAGATACGGCTGTTCCGGACTTTCGTTCACGCCGATGATGCAAAGCCTGTCAGCAGTTTCATTAATCTTGCCAAGGCAATGCTCAATTTCGACCATCCGATAAAAACAGTTATAAGCAAAAACCACGTCACATTGCGTAGGGGTACAATCCTCCCATTTGCCATAAAGGGGGGTGATGTTTTGCACATTATTCTCCGACGCTATCCTTTGTACGTATTCCAGTACATCTTTGGAAATATCAATACACGTATACTGCTGGCAAATTGCCGCAAGACGCAGCGAATAATTGCCCCAACCCGGTCCGATTTCCAGGATAGATTTAGCATCCACATTTTGAATCAGCCCGCATACCTCATCAGCAATCTTAACTGAGTACTCATCCGGCTGATAGACGGATTTTTGAGCCAAATATCGTTTCCAGAAATCCTTTTCCGCCTCATCACTGATAGCTCGCTCGCTGTATCCTCCATTTGGCAGGCGCATCGCCTGTCTCCACTGTTCACCATAGTCATTATGCAACCCACTTTTCATATTATTCCTCCATTTTGCAATCATCAGGGAGTCTCAACCGATTGGTCAAGAGGCAAAAAATACTGATCAACATTTGTTCAGCACTAATAATACCTCCTCTATCGCTCGTAGAGTTATTGGCGTGTAGCATTTAGGCAAGTCTCCTAATTAAAAAAATAAAAAAACAACCCCACATCACTAATCATAACGACAGCAATGTATCGGTTGTCTCGGACGGCGCGTTCTCTTCCGCTTTCAAGTCGCATTCGCATTTTGGAAAGCGGATCCCGCTTGAACAAGACTTTGACCCTGCAGGTCATTTTCCCTCGGGAAACCTTTTCTGAACACTTACAATATATAAAAGCCCTTCAAAATAGAAGGGCTGAATTAACAAGTCCCTCCACCCATCCATCGTGAGTAAAGCCTATGAGCAATCAGGTCTCCTGGCTCAGGTTCCTCGTTTAGTGCCTCCTTCCCAAGTCTCCTCAGTGGCTGTGGCACAAACTCCCCGTTACAGTGGCGGGACCGCGCCGGATTTACACCGGCTTCCCTGTTATGATTTCTCGGCTATGAAAAATCGCTTGCTCAGCTATTAAATTGGCAGATTAAATGTACCACAAAGGCAATACCCAGTCAAGTCCCGACCAACGGGTGGTGTTGGGGTCGAGAACGTTTCTAGTTCCCTAAGGCCAGCAATCCTGTCACAACCGCCTCAACTGAATTTTGCAATGACTTTACTGATTAACAAGACGAGCATCCTCCCTTATTAAAGAGCTTGGCATTTCTAAGATGGTACCGGTCAGGTATTTTGTATACCAATGCCGCGGCTCTAGGAAAATCTGCTGCTTACTCCCTGTTTCTACCAATTTACCCTGATGCATCACTGCAACTCGGTCACTTACTGCTTGGACTACCTCTAAATCATGGGAGATAAAAAGCAGGCCTATGGTATGCTTCTGCTGGAGTTTTTTTATCAAACTCAAGATCTGGGCTTGCACGGAAACATCCAGCATAGAAGTGGGTTCATCCGCGACAATAAATTTCGGTTTAAGGGCCAGCGCTCTGGCTATGGCCACACGCTGAGCCTGTCCTCCGCTGAGTTCGTGCGGGTAACGCTCCAGGTGTTCCTCGGCAAGACCCACCTCGTCCAGTAATCCTCTTACCCTTTCCCTTTCCTCCGCCTTGCTTTTTACCAGTCTATAGAGCTGCAGCGGTTCTGCCAAAGATTCCGCTATTTTCAGGCGGGGATGTAAAGACTGCTGAGGCTGCTGGAATACAATCTGCATCTCTCTCCTGAATTTCAAGAGCGCTGCTTGTGACCTGCCCGTTAATTCCTGGCCTTCAAAGCGCACACTTCCGGAGGTCGGCTGGATAAGCATCAGCAGAAGCCTAGCTACCGTGGATTTTCCACACCCGCTTTCTCCCACCAGCCCCAGCGTTTCTCCCTGGCGCAGACAGAAGTTGACCTTATCGACTGCCTTGACTCCGCTTTTATTAAAGATTCCGACGCTATACTCTTTGACAAGATTTTTAACTTCGATCAGCATAAAAACACCTCACATAATGGTTTGCTCCGGTTTCTGCTATTTCCGGATGAAGCGCAGCACAGTTGGGACAGGCCACTCGGCATCTGGGTTGAAACCTGCAGCCTGGGGGCAGCAAGGAAAGGCTGGGACTGAAACCAGGAATAGGCTTAAAGCCTCTCCCCGGCAAAGAATCGAGGAGGGATTGAGTGTAAGGGTGTCTGGGCTTTCCCAATATACCGCAAGCTGAACCCATTTCCACGATTTCTCCGGCATACATAACGGCTATCCGATCTGCCAGTACAGCGGCAACCGAAAAATCATGGGTGATCAACAGCATTGAGGAGCTATTCTCAGCGGCTTGTTCTCCCAGCATAGTCACAACTTCCTTCCTTAGCACCGCATCAAGGCCTTTGGTAGGCTCGTCCACCAGGATAAGCTTTGGCTTGCAAGCTACCCCCATAGACACCAACACCCTCTGCCGCATCCCGCCACTCAGTTGATGAGGATAGTAGTTCATCCTTTTGGCCGGATCAGGAAGCAGCAAACGGGTAAACAGGTTTACTACCTTCTCTTGGGCTTCCAATTTTCCAACCTTTTTGTGAAGCTGTATGACCTCCATGACTTGCCAACCAACTTTGAGCAGCGGATTAAGAGAGGTCGCCTGACTTTGGGGAATCATGCCGATTTCCTTCCCTCGTAGTTTTCGCAGTTCCTCTTCACTTGCTTCCAGGATTTCTAACCCTTTGTAGCGGATACTTCCTTCGATCTGTGAATTCTTGGGTAACAGGCGAAGAATGGAAAGAGCCAGGACAGATTTTCCACAGCCAGTTTCTCCTACCAACGCCAGAACCTCATGAGGATAGATATCAAGGGAGACATCGTCAACCGCTTTAACTACCGTCTCTTTCACTTGAAAATAGGTACTAAGGGCGCGAATGGAAAGTAACGGGGATGACGCCTGCATAGTTACCATGGAAACCCTCCCTTCTCTGCTTTAACCTATTCAATGTACCTTTCCCGCAGCCGAGGATCAAAATAATCCCTCAAGCTGTCCCCTAGTAAACTGAAGGCTAAAATGGTAACCATGAGTGCTAGACCCGGAAACAGAGTAACATGCGGCGCAGTCCTGATAAACTCTCTACCTTGGTTAATCATTG
This sequence comes from Peptococcaceae bacterium BRH_c23, assembly GCA_000961805.1. Next base: position 9,084 of record LADV01000091.1, read on the forward strand.
CTCCCCATTCTGCATCCGGCGGTTGGGCACCCAGACCGAGAAAACTTAAGCCTGCCATAGACAACACGATCTGGGCAATATCCAACGAGGCCATGACCATCACAGGGGCTATGACGTTTGGTAGAATGTATTTAAAGAGTATTCTAATCGAACTGTTGCCCATCGCCCTGGCAGCTTCGACAAACTCTGACTGTTTTAAGGTTAATACCTCCGCCCTAACTAGTCTTGCATATCCCGTCCAGTGTACAAATGTCAGCGCAATTATGACGCTCCCCAATCCCGGACCCATAGATACGATCAGGGCCATGGCCAGAATAATACTGGGAAAGGCTAGCATAACATCCACAAGGCGCATAATTAAGCTATCAACATTGCCGCCTTTATAGCCGGATATAAGTCCGAGTAGCACTCCTCCTGTTCCACTGATGGCAACAATGAGCGCCGCAGCAACCAAGGAGGTTCTTGTTCCTTGAATGACTCTGCTCAACACACACCTTCCCAAGGGATCTGTACCAAAAGGGTACTGGAAGGAAAGTGGTTTCACCTTCTCATTCAAGCTTACAGCGGTAGGATCATGAGGCATGATCAGCGGTGCCATTAACCCAACCAAAATGATGATGAGGACAACTGCAGCACTAAAAACCAACAGTTTGTCTTGCTTCATAAATCTTATAACAACCCTGTTATAACGTTTTTTTACCGCAATAGTGGTTGTAGTGTTCATTTAACTCTCCCTCCCATAGCGTATCCTCGGGTCCATCAACGCATAGGATAGATCTACTACTAAATTTACTAGAGCGTAGGTCGTGGCTATCAGCAGGATACATCCTTGAACCATAGGGATATCCTTGGCAAAGATTGAATCTATCAACAGCTTTCCTATCCCCGGCCAGGCAAAGACTGTTTCCACAATTACCGATCCTCCTAGCATGTGGCCAAATTGAAGCCCCACCACAGTGACCACCGGCAGAAAGGCATTTTTTAAGGCATGCTTCGAAACTACGCCCGTTTCATACAAGCCTTTGGCCCTAGCCGTCAGGATATAATCCTGACTCATCACTTCTAGCATGCTCGAGCGCATAATCCGCATGGTCACAGCCCCCATACCTGCCGCAAGTGTCACACAGGGCAATACCAGAGAGGATACACCCCTAAATCCAGCCACCGGGAACAGGTCAAAACCGAGGGAAAAAATAATAATCAGCAAATAGGCCAGCCAGAAACTGGGCATAGACACGGCAAAAAGAGCACTGATTCGGCCTAGGTGGTCAAGAAAAGAGTTTCTCTTAACTGCGCACAGAATTCCGAGAGGAATAGCAATCAAGAGAGAGAGTACAACGCTCAATGCTGCCAGCAACACTGTCGCCGGGAACCTCTGCTTGATAAGCTCCGCTACCGGAACTCTGTAAACGTAGGAATCTCCCAAATTCCCTTGAACTGCTTGCTTTATCCAGCGATAATACTGTTTAAACATGGGATCACTCAGCTTATACCGTGCTGTGATCTCAGTTATTTCCGCCTCAGTTGGAATTTCTTCCAGACCAATAAAAGCATACTTCAAGATAGTTACAGGTGTAGAGCCAGGGGTCAAATGTAAGATGCCAAAGGTAAGAATGGAGGCAGCAACAACCACCAGGATTGTTGCCGCCAAACGTTTGAGAATGAATCTCCACATTCTATTCTACTCCTTGATATTAACTTCATTGGTCAGCATATAATCGTGAGCTGTGGGATTAAAGACAAAACTATTAACTTTGCTCTTCATTGCCACAGCGACACCATAATAGGCAATCGGTAGTAC
>LADV01000139.1 GCA_000961805.1 Peptococcaceae bacterium BRH_c23
GTGTCTGTGGCTACAGTCTCCCGAGTGATTAACAAAACGGACTCTGTGAATCCCGAGACCGCAGGGCAAGTACTGAAGGCGATTGAGCAGCTTCAATACGAGCCAAATGCTGTAGCTCGGGGTCTAGCGGGCAAGAAGATGGGGATCATTGCCTTAATCCTGCCGGATATATTGAATCCGTTTTTTCCTGCTTTGGCCCGCGGTGTCGAAGATGTAGCCCATAAGAAAGGCCTAACGGTTATCTTGGGCAACTCAGATGATCTAGGCTTAAAAGAAAGTTCTTATATCAAAGTCCTCAAAAAAAAGTATGTGGATGGCTTCATCTTCGCATCGAATACAATTCGTGAAGAGGATGTCGAAGCGCTAAGAAACGAACGTATCCCGATTGTTTTGTTAGATAGGGGCCTGAATACTGCATCCTGTGCAGTGATACGCTCCAATAACCGACAAGGGGCGAAAATTGCTGTTCAACATTTAATAGAGCAGGGCTGTCAGAGGATCGCTCATATTTACGGGCCACAGGAATTTATCACGGCTCGAGAGCGCATGCTTGGTTATGAGGAAGTCGCTGGAAGATTAAATGGGTATTCGCCCAGTTTAATGGTCTCGGGAAACTTTGATATCGATAGTGGCAGAAAAGCTGTGGAACAGCTTCTTGCCCGTCATCCTGATCTGGATGGAATCTTTGCCGGAAATGATCTTATGGCGGTAGGGGCTCTTAAAGCTCTGAATGAACGAGGAATCCGAGTCCCAGAACAAGTCAAAGTCTGCGGGTTCGATGGAATTGGTTTAACAGAGATTACCGAACCGGAATTAACGACCGTGGCCCAGCCGGTCTATGAAATGGGTGGATTAGCTGCTCGGATTTTATTGGACGAAATCGAGAGCGGGGTCCGTAAGAATAAGCTCATTGAGCTGGACGTTACATTAATTCCCAGAAAATCGACCCAATAGGAGGAGACTTATATGGACTTACGACCTAAGATTGTCGTCATAGGTAGTCTGAATATGGATTTGGTCGTCAAAGCCGTGCGTGCTCCTAAGCGCGGGGAAACGGTTCACGGAGATGAAATTCATTTTGTTCCCGGTGGCAAAGGTGCCAACCAAGCGGTGGGCTTAGCTCGATTAGGTGCTCAGACCACGATGATCGGTGCGGTTGGGTCCGATGCTTTTGGAGTGGAACTCATGAAGGCCTTGCAGAAGGATGGCGTAAATACCTCGAGCATTAAAGTGCTCGATTCAGAAGCGACAGGCATTGCCTCGATCCTCCTAGCTGAGGGGGATAACAGTATCGTGGTGGTTCCAGGAGCGAATGCCCAGTGTTTACCTGAGGATTTGGAACGGTATGAGGAAATAATTACCGAAGCAGATCTTGTGCTCCTACAATTAGAGATTCCGCTAGTGACCGTGGAGCATGCGATTAAATTGGCACGAAAGCACGGGAAGCCCGTGATGCTCAATCCAGCCCCAGCCCTAAGCCTTTCTCGGGATCTTCTCAGCAAAGTGGATTATTTAACCCCTAATCGTTCCGAACTCGCCTTGCTGACAAACATGTCCGAAGAGTCTACGATTGCTCAAGGAATTGAGAGTTTATTGGAAATTGGAGTTTTGTGTTGTGTCACGACTTTGGGAGCAGAGGGAGTTGCTCTCATGGAAAAAGGCGGCAGCTTGGTTGTCGTTTCAGGCCATAAGGTCCCTGTCGTAGATACTACAGGAGCAGGAGATGCCTTCAACGCTGGTTTGGCATATGCTCTAGCCCAGAAGAAATCCATTCGAGAAGCCGCGGAATTTGCAGTTCAGGTTTCGGCCCTTGCCGTGACTAAATTCGGAGCTCAGGGTGGGATGCCAACTTTGGCCGAGGTAGAAGCGTATCAGGAGGGGCGACGATGAAAAAGATCGGCATCTTAAACAGTGAAATATCCCGAGTGATTAGCGAGCTTGGGCATATGGATAGGATTGTCATAGCGGATGCAGGGTTACCTATACCATCTCATGTCAAAAGAATTGACTTGGCATTAAAAGAAGGAGTCCCATCGTTCATTGAGACGGTCGAAACCGTCCTCCACGAAATGTTTGTGGAAAAGGCATATGTCGCGCAAGAAATGGGATCGGTAAGCGCTACTAAAAAGGAAGAGCTAATTGGGTTGTTACCAGGTGTTCAGATTAAGGTCATCACGCATGAAGAGTTGAAAGCCTTAACTCATCAGGCCAAGGCTGTGATTCGTACGGGGGAGTTTACTCCTTATGCCAATGTCGTCCTTGAAGCGGGCGTAATCTTCTAAAAATTCAAAGGAGGGATTAGGTATGACGGATCTCTTGACCATGGAGGGCATCAACAAGAGCTTCAGTGGAGTTAAGGTGTTAGAAGATGTTCAGTTTTCTCTTCGCCAAGGGGAAGTCCATGCCTTGATGGGAGAGAATGGTGCGGGTAAGTCAACCCTGATGAAAATCCTTTCTGGAATTTATAGTAAAGATGCCGGCTCTATTCTGATTTGCGGAACCGAGTCCGTGGCTTCTTCGCCTAAAACTGCCCAAGCTTTAGGAGTAGCGATCATCCATCAGGAACTTAACATGATCCCCGATCTATCTATTCAAGAAAATATATTTTTAGGACGCGAGTTTAAATGGGGTCGGTCGGGCTTTGTTAACTGGTCCAAAATGCGTACCGAAGCGAAGAACTATTTACAGCAACTCGGGATGGATTTGAACCCAGATAGTCTAGTGGGGGAACTATCTGTCGGACAGCAGCAAATGGTAGAAATCGCCAAAGCGCTTTCCATGCACGCTAAAATTCTGGTTCTTGACGAGCCGACGGCGGCTTTGACCAAACGAGAAATCGAGAAGCTCTTCCAGCTTATTGAAACCTTGAAAACCCAAGGGGTGGGAATGATCTACATTTCCCATCGTATGGAGGAAATCTTCCAGATCAGTGATCGGATCACGGTGTTGCGAGATGGTCGTTATATAGGTACACGGGATACGAACGTAACTACGATGGATGAGTTAGTTCAGATGATGGTTGGCCGGGAGATCAAAGAGCGTTTCCCTAAGGTAGACACGAAAATCGGGGAAGAGCGTCTACGTGTGGAAGGGTTAGCTCAAGAAGGAAAACTCTATGATATTAACTTCAGTGTACGGGCTGGAGAAATCCTAGGAATTGCGGGTTTAATGGGAGCTGGACGATCGGAATTAGCCAAAGCGTTGTTTGGAGTAGGGAAGTATCAAGGGAAGATCTTCGTGAATGGAAAACCTGTAACGATTAAGAGCCCTGCCGAAGGGATTAAGGTCGGTCTGGCCTTGATTACGGAGGACCGGAAAGGGGAAGGTCTTGTCACTAATCTCTCGGTTCGAGAAAATCTAGCCTTACCGAATTTACGCTCTCTATCACGCTTGGGGTTTATCAGTCATCGGCTGGAACAGGAATTTGTGGACGATAGTATTAAGAAACTGAACGTGAAAGTCCATCATTCCGGGCAATGGGTGAGCTCTTTAAGTGGAGGAAATCAGCAGAAGGTCGTGATCGGTAAGTGGCTAGCAACAAAACCTAACGTTTTAATCCTCGATGAACCGACACGAGGTGTGGATATCGGGGCTAAACGTGAAATCTATGATCTGATGAATCAGCTCGTTCAAAAGGGCGTTGCCATTATCATGATTTCCTCAGAACTTCCAGAGGTCCTCGGAATGAGTGATCGAGTACTCGTCATGCATGAAGGACGAATCACTGGGGAATTTTCACGCGAAAACGCGACACAAGAAACGATTATGATGGCTGCAACAGGAGGGAAAAGTCATGGGTAAGGTCCAGGGGAAAAGTGGGATTCTGCAGCGCTTGGGACCCCTTGTGGGTTTGATTCTTATCGTCTTTATCTTATCGATTATCAATTCCGATTTTCTGACCGTGAGCAATATTTTTAACGTGCTCCGACAGGTTTCCATTAATGCCTTGATTGCCTATGGGATGACGTTTGTCATTCTGACCGGAGGGATCGACCTCTCTGTCGGTTCGATTATTGCTCTTTCTAGTGCCTTTGCTGCAGGGATGATGGCCACAGGCGGAAATTCTTGGTTAGCAATCGGGGTAGCCGTGCTGTCTGGGACTTTAATGGGAACCATAAATGGGGTCGTCATTGCTCGAGGAAAAATAGCCCCGTTTATTGCCACGCTGGCGACCATGACGATTTTCCGCGGCTTAACCTTGGTTTATACAGAAGCGAAACCGATTACTGGATTTCCTGACGCGTTTGGCTTGATTGGACGAGGGTATCTCTTCCAAATCCCAATGCCCGTAATTTGGATGCTGGTAGCCTTTGGGGCACTCTATGTCATCTTAAAATTTACATCCTTTGGACGCCACGTTTTTGCCTTGGGAGGAAACGAAGAAGCAACGCGCCTTTCGGGTATCAATACAAATCGAGTCAAGATCCTTGTTTACAGTATTAGTGGGTTAATGGCATCTTTGAGTGGGATTATCCTAACTTCGCGCTTGAATTCTGCTCAACCAACTGCCGGGACGTCGTATGAGCTTGATGCGATTGCCGCCGTGGTCTTAGGCGGCACGAGTCTCTCGGGGGGTAAAGGGTGGATCGCGGGAACCTTAATTGGGGCAATGATTATTGGGATTCTTGATAACGGCTTAAATCTTATGAATGTTTCATCGTTTTACCAGCAGGTTGTTAAGGGTGGAGTCATTTTGCTGGCGGTCTTACTAGATCGGTCAAAAGGGAAATAGTCAATCCTTAAGTTGAAAGGGTAAATTTTCTGATCTCCACTGAATGGAACAACGGTTTCGTCAGTTGTGGATATATAGGTTCTCTTAAGGGGGAGGATGCGAAAGCTTAGAAACGTCCTTAGAGTTATAGTTTATCATTACTAGTACACATCTTATGGAAATATGGTGGCTAAGCCACCCTAATAGAAAGGAAGAGTAAAAAATGAAAAGAAAAAATAGGATATGGATGATGATCCTCGTAGTTCTCATGTCAATAAGCCTCATTGGTTGTGGAACGACTGATTCCAAATTAGAAACGAAAGAAGCACCTAAACCAGCCAGTAAAGTGACCATTGGTTTTTCGATCTCCACATTAAACAACCCATTCTTTGTAACCCTCAAAGAAGGTGCTGAAAAAGCAGCTAAAGACGCTGGTGCAGACCTGTTAGTTGTAGATGCTCGTGATAATACCGCTAAGCAAATCAGCGATATTGAAGACTTGATCCAGAAAAAAGTCAGCGTGATTCTGATTAACCCAACTGACAGTGCAGCGGTTGTTTCAGCCGTCGAATCGGCTAACAAAGCCAACATTCCTGTGATCACGGTTGACCGAGCTTCCAATGGCGGCAAAGTCGTTTCTCATATCGCTTCCGATAACGTCAAAGGTGGTAGCATGGCTGCCGAATATATTATGAAAACCCTGAACAACAAAGGAAACTTAGTAGAATTGCAAGGGATTGCGGGAACATCGGCAGCACGTGATCGGGGCCAAGGTTTCCATAATATTGTGGACGGCAAAGATGGCGTGAAAGTCGTAGCTTCTCAACCTGCTGACTTTGATCGTGCTAAAGGTTTAAAAGTTATGGAGAATATCCTACAAGGCAATAAAGACATTCAAGCTGTGTTCGCACATAATGATGAAATGGCCTTAGGGGCTCTCAGTGCCATTGAAGCTTCAGGCAAGAAAATCATGGTGGTAGGCTTTGACGCGACAGATGATGCTGTGAAATCCGTTAAAGAGGGAAAAATGGCAGCAACAGTTGCTCAGAAACCCGATTTGATTGGTAAAACTTCGTTAGAAATCGCCCTTAAAGTGGCTAAAGGGGAAAAAGTTGAAGCGAGTATCCCAGTTGCGTTAGAGTTGGTTACAAAGTAATAGAAAGCAATAAAAGAGGTTGGAGCACGTGCTTCGACCTCTTTTTTCGAGTTTTAGTTCGAAGTGAGTTTAAAAATTGAGGTTATTAATAACTGTTATCGGAACCAATGGATTTTTGGTTACTCCATTTTATAATATATATCCTTGATATACCCCTTTGGGGCATATTTTTGAGATGTTTACGCACAAGGCGCTACGGTGGTGCAGATGATAACCGCCCTGCCAGTCAGCGATATGAATGGGCTATAGATTACACTTTTAAAGATTTGGAGGTCAATAGTCGTTGATACTATTCCTAACGGTCATCCGGATGATGGTATGTATTTCATTTCGGAATTTTCAAACATCATTTATAATAGTTGACAAACAATATTAATACGCGTATTATAAGTACTAATTTAATAGCTCCAAAAAACCATTGATGTGGAGATAAAAACAAATCGTGCACTTTCAGAGAGCCGGAGTTGCTGTGAACCGGTAGAACGCAGAATGTTAAATGGACCACGGAGGGCGCGGTGAAAGGCTTTAGCCGAGTATTTCGCGACGTGAAGGCATACGTCAGTTGCCAGGAATATGATAGTATTCTGATAAGCGTGCGGTTTTTCCGCAAAGCAAGGTGGCACCGCGGGTATTTGTTTTTTCAAACCCGTCCTTGACTATATAGTCTTGGGCGGGTTTTTTTTGTGCCGTCCACGGATGGACTAATGCCGCGGTGCCATGGATGGCAAGGAGCGGCCGCCCAAAGGTATAGACCGAGCCTAAACGAAGCCAAGGAACTAGCAGCACATTATAAGCTCATACCAGTCAGCCGTGAGATTTTTTCGGATGTCAGGACACCGATGGAGGTGTTGAAAATCCTCAAAAACGTCAGCCGTCACTGTTTTATGCTGGAAAGTCTAGAGAGTCCCGAAAAATGGGGACGCTACACATTTTTGGGGTTTGACCCAAAACTGGAACTGACTTGTACAAACGGAGTCATCAACATCAATTCTGGCACAGAAATTACTGTGAACACTCAACATCCCCGTGAGTATATCCAACAGATTCTTGACGAGAACAAAAGTCCCCGGTTCGATTATTTACCGCCCTTCACTGGCGGTCTTGTAGGATATTTTTCCTATGATTATATCAAGTACAATGAACCGTCGCTAAAGCTGGACGCCGAGGATCAAGAATGTTTTAAGGACGTAGACCTGATGCTCTTTGACAAGGTGATCGCCTTTGATCATCTGAAACAGAAAATTATTCTTATAGCCAATGTAAAAAGCGAAGAACTGGATTCAGGTTATAACAAGGCCGTTATGGAAATTGAAAGCATTGTAAAGCTTATTAAACACGGTGCTTATCTAGAGCCACAACCCGCTAAGATAACCTCTGAATTCCGCCCTTTGTTTAAGGAAAACGAGTATTGCACTATGGTGAACAAGGCGAAGCATTACATTCGTGAAGGAGATATATTCCAGGTTGTGCTGTCCAATCGCTTTGAAGCGGATTTTGAAGGTAGCCTCCTCAATGCCTACCGTGTTTTGAGAACCTTAAACCCATCGCCCTACATGTTCTATATCTCCAGCGATGATCTTGAAATCGCCGGTGCTTCCCCTGAAACCCTAGTAAAGCTTCAAGATGGCAGCCTCTACACTTTCCCACTGGCAGGCACAAAACCAAGAGGGAAGACAGATGAAGAGGATCTTCAGAATGAACAGGATTTACTCTCTGACCCAAAAGAATTGGCCGAACACAATATGCTGGTGGATTTGGGTAGGAACGACCTTGGTAGAATCAGTAAATTCGGAACGGTCAACGTAGAAAACTATTTGTCCATCGAGCGCTTCTCACATGTTATGCACATTGGCTCTACGGTGCGGGGGGAGATACGGGACGATAAAAACGCCTTAGATGCCTTAGACGCAGTGTTGCCTGCAGGAACTCTCTCCGGCGCACCCAAAATCCGAGCCTGTGAGATTATCAACGAACTTGAAAACAATAAGCGAGGCATTTACGGTGGTGCCATCGGGTACATTGATTTCACAGGTAATCTGGATACCTGCATTGCAATCCGCATTGTCTTTAGGAAAAACGGCAAGGTTTTTGTTCGATCCGGCGCTGGAATCGTTGCCGACAGTGTACCGGAAAACGAGTATCAGGAATGTATCAACAAAGCTCAAGCGGTTATGAACGCCCTGAAACTGTCTGAGGAGGAGATCGACTGATGATTCTTTTAATTGATAACTATGACAGTTTTTCCTATAACCTGTATCAACTGATCGGCTCCATTAATCCGGACATTAAGGTTATCCGTAACGATGAGCTGAGTATACCTGAAATTGAGGCGTTGGCACCCGAGGCCATAATCCTTTCCCCGGGTCCTGGCAGACCGGTTGATGCCGGAGTATGTGTCGAGAGTTCTAGATATTTCGCAGGTAAAATTCCCGTTTTCGGAGTTTGCCTTGGGCATCAGTCTATTTGCGAGGCATTTGGGGCCACTGTCTCTTATGCCCAGGAGCTAATGCACGGTAAACAGTCAAAAATAAAAATTGATACCGACTATCCGCTTTTTGCCAGATTACCCGAAACTATCAAGGGTGCGCGGTATCATTCACTAGCTGCAATTGAAGACACCATACCTAGTGAACTCAGGATAATCGCCCGTACGGACGACGGGGAGATCATGGCTGTTAAACACAGAGATTTTGAAGTGTATGGAGTTCAATTTCATCCAGAGTCGATCCTAACACCCCAGGGCAGAACCATCATGGAGAATTTTTTAGGAGGGGATCAAACATGATCGTTGAAGCAATACACAAGGTCATTAAAGGAGAGGATCTAGATTTTGAGGCTGCAAAGGCGGTAATGGGTGAAATGATGGATGGGACCGCCACCCATGGCCAAATGGGTGCTTTTCTCACGGCACTGCGGATGAAGGGTGAGAGTATCGATGAAATCACCGGCAGCGCTATGGCAATGCGCGAAAAGGCCATCCACCTCAATCAGGAGACGTATGATGTCATGGATATTGTGGGCACCGGTGGTGACGAGGTAGGAACCTTTAACATCTCCACGACCACTGCCTTTATCGTCGCAGCTGGGGGCGTACCTGTGGCGAAGCATGGCAACCGCAGTGTATCTAGTAAAAGCGGTGCGGCCGATGTCTTAGAGAAGTTGGGAATTAATATAGCCATTGCCGCTGAGCATAGCCGAAAAATATTAAAAGAAATCAATCTTTGTTTTATGTTTGCCCAAACCTATCACAGCTCGATGAAACACTGTGCTCCCGTGCGACGGGAAATGGGAGTCCGCACAATATTTAATATCTTAGGACCTCTGGCCAACCCCGCCGGGGCAAATATGCAGTTGATGGGCGTCTATGACGAAAACCTTGTGGAACCTTTAGCCAGGGTGCTCTCGAATCTCGGTGTCAAGCATGGCATGGTGGTCCATGGTTGCGACGGTTTGGACGAGGCAACTCTTACGACTAGGACTAAGGTCTGCGAAATACAAAAGGGTGTTTTAAACGGTTATTACATCGACCCAGAGGAGTTGGGTCTAAAACTTTGTACCTTAGCTGAGCTGATCGGGGGCGACGCTGAGGAGAATGCCAAAATTACCCACAGTATTTTAAATGGCACTGAGCAAGGTGCCAAGCGTGATGTTGTCGTACTCAACGCAGCACTGTGTCTGTATCTGGCCGGTAAGGCAGCGACCATTAAGAGCGCGATACCCCTTGCTAAGGACCTCATTGACAGCGGCGCAGCTATCAAGAAACTTGAAGAATTCGTGAGACTTTCCAACGAGGTGAGGGGATGATTCTAGAAAAAATAGCAACCCGAACCGTTGAGCGGGTTGTTGAACTGAAACAAATAAAACCGCTGGAGTACGTCATTTCAGAGGCAAAAGCCTTAGACCCAAACACCGGCTTTCCCTTTGAAAAGGCTCTGAGAGCAGAGGGCTTATCGTTTATCTGCGAGTTAAAAAAGGCTTCACCTTCTCAAGGAATTATTGCTCAGGATTTTCCCTATTTGCAGATTGCTCAGGAATATGTTGCGGCGGGTGCTGCGGCTATTTCAGTTCTCACGGAGCCCTATTGGTTTCATGGTCAAGATCGGTACCTTAGAGAAATCAGTCAAAAAGTGGAGATTCCCATCTTGCGTAAGGATTTTATCGTGGACGACTATCAAATTTATGAGTCGAAGATCATCGGTGCCTCGGCGATTCTTCTGATTTGTGCCCTGCTGAACACCGATACCATGAAAGACTATCTGGATATCGCCCACAGCTTAGGCTTGTCCGTCCTTGTAGAAGCTCATACGGAAGAAGAAGTCAGATCAGCGTTGGCTGCGGGGGCCAGAGTGATCGGGGTCAATAATCGCAACCTGAAGACCTTTGAGGTTGACATCACTACCAGCATAAGGCTTCGCGGCTTGGTTACTGAAGACATCCTCTTCATCTCGGAAAGCGGCATAAAATCCCCTGAGGATGTGGCAAGGCTGAAAGCGAATAAGACCGATGCTGTTCTGATCGGGGAAAGCTTAATGCGCAGCGCTAATAAAAAAGAACAGCTAGCCATCTTGAGAGGTGAACGTGGCATTCCAAGAGGTGAAGGGGTTTAATGAAGATAAAAATTTGCGGATTGTTCCGAGACTGCGACATCGACTATGTTAACGAGGCCATGCCCGATTTTATCGGATTTGTTTTCGCTAAAAGCCGTCGTCAAGTCAGTATAGAGTGGGCAGAAGCCATGCGTCCTAGACTCAGGTCAGAGATCACACCAGTTGGTGTATTTGTCAATGAGTCGTTGGCGAAGGTGGCCAAACTATTAAAGGATAACATCATCGCAATGGCCCAACTGCATGGGGAGGAGAATGAAAATTATATCCAAGCCTTAAAAGCACTGACCAACAAGCCCATCATCAAGGCCGTTCGCGTTTTATCCTGCGAGGATATAGTGGCAGCGCAGCATACCTTGGCAGACTATCTGCTGCTCGACAACGGAGCAGGTGGAACGGGTGAGAGTTTCGATTGGAGTCTAGTCCGTCAGGTGAAGCAACAGAAACCCTTTTTTCTGGCTGGTGGGTTAAAGGCAGACAATATTGAACAGGCAATCGCAGCTACCAAGCCTTACACTGTAGATTTAAGCAGCGGGGTGGAAACTGACGGTATGAAGGATAGAGATAAAATTTTAGAAATAGTTAGGAGAATGCGAAATGGCTAAAGGCAGATACGGCATTCACGGAGGCCAATACATTCCAGAGAGCTTGATGAATGAAATCATTAATTTAGAAAAAGCCTATGAACACTTTAAAAATGATCCGGAGTTCAACGCAGAGCTGAACAAATTGCTGTCTGAATATGCAGGCAGACCGTCCTTGCTCTACTATGCGGAGAAGATGACCAAGGATTTAGGGGGCGCTAAAATCTACTTAAAGCGTGAGGACCTAAACCATACTGGCTCACACAAAATCAATAACGTGCTAGGACAGGTTCTGATGGCTAAGAAAATGGGCAAAACACGCGTCATTGCTGAAACAGGTGCCGGTCAGCACGGTGTTGCTACGGCCACTGCGGCGGCGCTTCTCGGTTTAGAATGTGAGATTTTCATGGGCAAGGAAGATACGGACAGACAGGCTCTAAACGTCTACCGTATGCAGCTTTTAGGCGCCAAAGTTCATCCGGTTACGAGCGGCACCATGACTTTAAAAGATGCGGTGAACGAAACGATGCGGGAATGGACGGCCCGTGTTCATGACACCCATTATGTTTT
>LADV01000133.1 GCA_000961805.1 Peptococcaceae bacterium BRH_c23
GCCGGCTACTGATCGTCGCCTTGGTAGGCCTTTACCCCACCAACTAGCTAATCAGACGCGGGTCCATCCATAATCGGTAGCATCTTCAGAGGCCACCTTTCCTTAAACGCTGATGCCAGCATCTAAGATTATCCGGTATTAGCCCTCGTTTCCAAGGGTTGTCCCGGCTTTATGGGTAGGTTACCCACGCGTTACTCACCCGTCCGCCACTATCTAATACTTAACACTCAACATTCAGCTTCCACAGATAGGATTTGAGTATTTCTCACAGAACAGGTAATACACCCTATCTGTGTGTTGGCACTTATTTAATGCGTGGAGCGCTCATTCTTCGCGCTCTCGCTGTCCCAACTTTTACTGAACACTCAGTGTTAAGCATTAGACCGTTCGACTTGCATGTGTTAGGCACGCCGCCAGCGTTCGTCCTGAGCCAGGATCAAACTCTCCAAAAAAAGTTATTCAAACTTCTTACTTGAAGAAGATGATTCGCTCATTGTTTTCTTGAAACTCTTTCGAGTTTCTCTCATTGGCTGTCCTTGTTGTTTAGTTTTCAAAGACCATGTTCCTTAGCCGTTTTGCGGCCAGATTTACATCCTAGCATTTTCAACTCTCGTTGTCAATAACTAATTTTCTCAGTTCCGATCAAATAGCTGGAAGCATTAACTCCTAGCATTTTTGATCACCGTGATGCTTCGGCTCGTTTTTGGCCGGATGTATATTTAGCATTTTCAACATCAGTTGTCAACACCAATTTGCTTCTTTTCAATTGAAAAGTTTAAAGGTCTAACCTCTATTGCTTTTCAGTCGATGCGCTTTTTTGGCGCTCAATCAGAATACACCTTTTAGCTTATGTTGTCTACTGTTATTATTATCCATAAAACTCAAGAGTGTCAAAATGTTGTGTTATTACGGTAATGCATCTAGGAAGAGCAATTAACTATCCAGTATCTGTTCTGCGCAAAGCACCCCGTCTACCGCAGCAGATATGATACCTCCAGCGTATCCTGCTCCCTCTCCGCAGGGGTAAAGGCCTTTGATGCCAATGGCCTCTAAACTTTCCCCTCTGGTTATGCGCACTGGTGAAGAGCTGCGGGTTTCGGCCCCCGTCAGCAGCGCATCCGGATAGGCAAAGCCAGGCATCCACAAGCCCATCTCTATGATACCTTGCCGTAGTGAATTTGTGATATATTCCGGTAAAAAGGAATCCAGCTCGGCGAACTCAGTTCCAGGCAGATAGGTAGGCAGTATATCCCCAAAAGCTGTCGTTTTGCGCTTTTGGAGAAAATCTTCCAACCTTTGCACCGGCGCTTTATATCCTCCGCCGCCCGCTGCGAATGCTGCTGCCTCTATCCTGCGCTGAAAAGCACAACCGACAAGTGGATCTTCGCTCCCAAAATCCCCCTTCTCAAGGGTCACTAAAAGCGCAGTATTGGCATTTCTACCGTCCCGAGCGAATTCGCTCATTCCATTCGTTGTCAGACCGTTTTCCTCTGACGTCGCCGCAACGACTGTCCCCCCTGGGCACATGCAGAAAGTATATACGCCCCTTCCGTTTTGCAGATGCACTACCATTTTGTAATCAGCCGATCCAAGCTTAGGATGCCCAGCGAAGCCACCGTACTGAATTTTATCGATCATTTCTTGGGAGTGTTCAATACGCACGCCTAGCGCAAAGGGCTTTTGTTCCATATAGACGCCGCTATTCAGCAAACTCTTAAAAGTATCACGTGCGCTATGCCCGATGGCCAGAACAACATTATCTGAAGAAACTTCGCTATAATTCCCCTTCTCTTCAAAACGCACACCAGTTACCTGTCCGTCCTTGAACAGTATTTCTGTTACGGTTACATTAAAGCGCACCTCCCCCCCCAGGCGTATCACTTGCTCCCGAATTCTCTTAACTATTTCTTGCAAACGGTCAGTGCCGATATGCGGCTTACTCAAATACATGATTTCAGGGGGCGCACCGGCCAGCACCAACTCACTGAGCACCTTTATTTTACGAGAATTCTTCTGTCCGATTTTCAACTTGCCATCTGAAAAGGTACCTGCGCCTCCCTCACCGAACTGTACATTAGTTTGGGTATCAAGAATTCCGGTCCGCCAAAACTTTAATATCTTTCTCTTTCGGCTATCTACATCGAGTCCCCGCTCCAGCAGAATGGGTCTTGCTCCTGCTTGCGCCAGAATCAATGCCGCAAACATCCCTGCTGGGCCACACCCTACAATGACAGGACGCTCTTTCAGTTTTATAGCCTTGGGTACAGTATAAATTAGCTCTATTTCTTTGGAGATGCATTTGTCCTTGTTCATTGAAAGGACTTCGTTTTCGTCTCCTGAAACACATACAAGAACGGTCATGTTGAAATGGATGTCCTGCTTGTTGCGAGTATTTACCGTGCGTTTTGCAATACTGATGCGCTCTATACGACGATGCTCTATATGCAGCCTTTTTGCCACGATGTCCTCTAACGTTTTTTGATCATACGTTAGCGCTACTATTAAGTCAGCAATTTTAATCATTGTATTCTCCTAACAGATAAAGTTGATGAACTATAAGCAAACAACTGATGTTTCCACCTGACGATCCGGTATAGTCCAATACTTTCTTAACAAGCTATTTTTTTCTTCCCTTGAAACAACCCTAAATCCATGTTTCTGATAAAATTTAATAGCCCAATCGGCTGCAGCCCATGTACCGATTAGGATTGGCTTACTCGTTAATGTTTTGAGATGTGATAATAGTTTACCACCTATTCCTGAATTTCTTTTAACAGTTTGGACATAAGCATGTCGGATTAAGGTAACGTCATTAACCGGTTGAATACCCATGACCCCAAGCAATTGGCCGTCCTCTTCGTAACCCCAAAACTCAACACCTTCCTCTATTTGTTGTTGAAGCTCTTCTTTAGTCATATACGGTTCTTTCCATCAGTCAACCGGAATGATGCCTCGGTAAGCTTGGGCAGCGTCATTAATTATAACAAAAATCTTGTCCTTCTCACTCAATTCACAGGGTCGAATCATTTCTAACTTTCCTTTCAAATAAGCAACATGTTACCGTCACCCTAGACCCACCGTTACAAGACTTGATCCTAAATAGTAATATGAATTTCCAACGCTGAGAGAGACCAGATTTTTTGGTCTCTCTTTGTAAATTATACTATTTAGTATTATGCTTTTTATTCCACTCCCCTATTTCCGAACAATTTAAACGAATTGTTTCATAACGTACATTCCCTCGATATTGATTATATACTTGCAAACTAAAGATCCATTATAGTAAACCATACAAAGTGTTCAGATATGGATAATTATACACTAATCATTTAGAGAAGGAGTGAGAAATATGTCTAGAAAATCAAAGCAGCAAGCAATAATTTGCATAACGTCAGAAAAACCTTCATAACGTCTGCAGGCTCTTTCAATGCCCAACGCAAGGAACGCGCAATGGGTCAGTTAAAGCAGGTTGGGATATGCAATGCTCTTTCCTATGAGTAATTCCGCTTCCACTCCATCCCGAAATTTATCTATGGCAATGACTTAAACTTCCCTGCATTCTTACGGTCCTTGATTGCCCGTAGTACTATTGGCAGGAAAAACTCTAATTATCGTATCCGGTGTCAAAGATGCCGCCGTTGGGAAAGAGAGAGTTCCTGAAAAAGTAGGCGGAGTTTGTGGGGATGGATATAGTTGCTGACGTGTAGTTATCTGATTAGGTATGTCAACTTCTGCAACCAAGCTATCAAATCCAGCAGGCAGGGCACCGATCACTGCCATAACACTGATTGCTTGTGTTCCTACGAAACTAGTATAAACTAGCGCTACTCCCGCTTCACCTAATTCCGAGGGTTGTACTACATCCAGAGTGACACAGCAAGGAAAGGAAATCTGACCTGGAACACATAAGACATCACCCGGAAAAATAACGTTAGGGTTACTAATATGAGGATTTGCTCTGATCAGTTCAGATAAATTCATTCTAAAGATACTGGAAATTATAAACATTGTATCCCCAGGATTAACAGTATAGTGTCCTGCAAAATTAGCCGGACATGCGGCAGGAATTCGTGGCATAACGATCACTCATCCTCTTCATTAGATTTGGCTATATAATATTAAGGAATTCTTCAACTGCCACTTTTTAATGACTATTTCAAGCTTGCTTTTAACCTCGGGTCTTTCCCGCCCAGGAACCTTAACTTACACGTTTCAACTCTTTAACTAGCAAGTTTTCGAAGAGAAAGGTGTAAACAAAATTACTTCAAGACATACTAACTGCATTCGGGAAAGGACAGTAATTCATAACTTAGTCACAAATTTTATAAGGATTGGAGGTAGCCTAATGAAGATAACGGCCGATAACGAAAGAGCTGTATTTGAATTACTTTATAAGTACTGGGTTGATCAGGAATCGTTCGAAAATCTTAAGCAAGAAATTTCTTTTTTAGATCCTCAGCAATTGGGTATCAATGAAAATAATATCGAGGCAAACGATATCGCAAGGCAAGTAGCCGATACTGACCCAGTACTATTTGAGGATGATCTGGCTGAGGACTGGCAAAAATTTGTTAATGATCGTCTTTCCGGAGTTGAATAATAGAGATGTAATTAACAAAATAGGTTCAGCAGAGTTTATTCTGCTGAACCTATTTTGTATTAATTAAAAGTATTCTCCTTATCTTGGTTCCACAACACTAATCTGTAAAAACTAATCAAGAGCTGCAAGCAAGGGCTACGAGTAATGGCTGCAAGACCTTTAAACTAGCTTATCTTTACCTATCCATTGTTTAAAGATAAGCTAGTTTCCACATTTTTATAAGTTCAGAAATGTTTCACTCCAAAGTATTTTTCGGGTAAGTTCTAGATAATCCCCTTCATAAACAAACTCTTTGTTAGCGATTAAAATTGCCATACCGTGTACCAAACCCCAACAGGCCAATACTAACGCATTTAGGTCAGTGCTACTATCCGCCCCATTGCTTTGATTTTCCGATTGGTAGCGTACAATAGTATTATAGAATGTCCCAAAAGGCTGCACGCTCTCTTTAAGGGTTTCACAATGCTCATGATCCAAATGTTTACTCAGGTCGCTTCGAAATAGTAACTTTAGAAATTCCGGGTTTTCAACAAAAAACTTAACATAAGCATAACCCATTTCTTTAATTTGGCTTCTAATGTCATTCGGATAGTTATTAATGGCTTCCTGAAGGCTCAAGTTAAATTTATGCTCAGCCTTAAGGGTAATCGCAAGAATCAAATCGTCCTTATTTTTGAAATGCCTGTAAGGTGCCGTGTGGCTTACTCCGCAGGCTTTTGCCACTTTGCGCAGTGAGAAGTTCTCATACCCTTCTTCATCCAGTAGCTTTAACCCATTCTTAATCAATTCGGACTTTAAATCTTCATGATGATAACTCTCATTTATCAAGGGGTTATACTTCCTCTCTAAAAACATAATAATAGTATACCATAATAGCACATAATGTTTACAACGTAAACATTATGTGCTATTATGGTGTTGACACTGTAAACATTATTGAACTTGAGGAGTGAGTAAAATGAAAGCCCTATTAATTTCGGATAAAGAGTATCAATGCAAGACCTATCAGAATCTGAAAAGTCTCATTGAAGAAATTCTAAATACCAAGGGATTAGGAATTGAACTAATAGAGGTGGGAACGGATAACCTCACCTTTTGCAGGGGCTGCTTTGGGTGCTGGATCAAAAAACCCGGGGAATGTGTTATTAACGATAAAATGGCCCAAATCAACCGAAGTGTTATGACCAGCGACATAGTCATTTATCTCAACCCTATAGTCTTTGGGCAGTTCAGCGCTAATATCAAAAATGCTATCGATAGATCCTTACCTAATATGTTACCGTTTTTTGAAATAAGGCCAGACGGTTCAACGATGCATCCGCCTAGGTATGACACATACCCCAAGTCGATTATTATTGGCTACGGAGACGGGCTTTCCGATGAAGATAAACAGCTGTTTATTGACATTACAAAAAAACATCGTAGAAATATTGAAGTTCTCATCTGTCACGAAACAACCGAAACCATCATTGAGGCCTTCAATGAAATGGAGCTTGGAAGGGTGGATAACCTATTATGAAAAATATTGTTTTAATCAGTGCCAGCCCTAAGATCAACGAACAATCTGTCTCAAAGAAATTTTTAGATATGGCGGCTAACAGACTTGATGCCAATGCTTTCAATAAAACATTTATAGACGTCAGAAAAAGCATTCCAAACCATCAATGCGAGGCTTTCGAAACACTTTCCAAGGCAGACGTGATTATTATTTCATTTCCTCTCTACTTTTTTTGTTTGCCGGGTATTTTGACACAGTTTTTACAAGATTACTACCATTACTATACTGAACATAAAGTGGTAAGTAACAAGGTCAAAGTGTTTGCGATTGTTAACTGCGGGTTTCCCGAACCAGAAATAAATCTTGAGGCAGTCAGAGTGATCAAGAGCTTTAGCCAACATATCAATGCAGAGTTCTGTTTTGGCGTGCTGATCGGAGCAGGCCCCATGATGTTTGCCGCCAAAGACGCACCTTTTATGAAGAAACCCATTCAAAAGCTTCAGGATGCCTTTTCAGCAATTGCAGAAAACATCAAACATGAGCAGGTTACCAGGACGGATAATATCTATATTAGCCTTAATTTCCTATACTATAGATGCATCTTCCTTTTCTTTGGCGATAGAGGCTGGGTTACAATGGCTCGCAAAAACGGCTTAAAAAAAATCGAGCTTTATAGGAAACCATACTGTTAAACGAATAATCCTCTTCAATAGTCGAACAAGGTGGTGCTTCGCGTCAAGCGCACGGCATATGCCTTGTTCTTTTTTATACTAGTCAGAAAGTATAACTTTCAGTTGTATAATTTCTGGAAGGTTCCTTCTCACCATCCATGGCTTCTGGGACACTCGACCATCCATGGTCAGCGCATAAATGCAACTAAGTCGACCGCCTGCGCCTGAAGTCTTGGCGCTAACCAAGTTTTCTATATCGGCTCAGCGAGTGAATTGCATTTTAACTCTCTTCTTCATTACAAACTCCGGTAAGGCTCTTCAACCGGTTGCTTTGACGAAGTTCCGTAAGCCCTAATATGTTACATCTCTTAGGAATAAGCCTTTTGCTTGGGCTAAGGGTCCTGCTTCCCATCGTTTCTTTTCATTTAATATTTTTTCAACTTCTTTTGGTTTAAGATTACCTTTACCTACTTCGATAAGCGTTCCGACAATGATTCTCACCATATTCCATAAGAAGCCGTTCCCATTAACCTCTATGTCTAAAAGTCCATCCTTTTCTATTATATTAATGAAATTGATCGTTCTGATCGTCGATTTGTCACTGTTTTTTATGTTCGTAAAACTTTGGAAATCATGACTGCCAATTAAGACCTCCGAAGCATTTCTCATTTCGCTTAAATCAAGTTTCTCCGCAAGATGATATGTATACTTTCTATTAAATACATCCCTAAATTTTTGGTTATTAATTCTATAGACGTAGGTTTTCGACTTAACATTATATCTGGCATGAAATCGCTCAGGTACCTCTTCGATAGATTTAACCCCTATATCCTCAGGTAAATACTCATATAAATAATCCAAGATAGTGTCGGTAGTAAACGGAGATTTTGTATGGAAATTTGCGATATAATTTTCTGCATGTACCCCTGAATCCGTTCTTCCACAACCCACTATCTGAATTGCTTCTCCTGTCATTTTAGATAAGACAGCTTCGATTTTTCCTTGTATCGTCAGATCCGTCTCTTTTTGTTTTTGCCATCCTTTATATTTGAAACCGTCATAGCTTATAGTCATTTTTAAATTTCTCATATGTGCCTATGTGCCACCTTTTATTTATTTATGTTCCCATAACCATGTATGCATACATGTTAGTATACTACAATAATGTTCCAAGAGAAATTTTAAGTGAGGTTTAATAGTTTTTTTGTTTTGTAATAGTCTCGCCATAGAAACCCAAAATCATCCAATCAAGCTCATTTTATTCTTATTGAAGTATTCACTTTCTACGTCTGCAATCCATCATGACGTTATGATTTAGGATCTTTTCAGAAAGTTCTTGTTTAGAGATAGAAGAGTCTCCAGCAGATGAGTCTAATTTTTCCGTCCCAGGAGGCACAAAACGATCGTTTTCTTTGCTGGTTTGATCGAGATAGCCTGAGTTTTTAAGGACAATGTATGCGGCTCTAAGCTTCCGGGGCAAAAAGTAAAGGCCATCAATCTTTAAAGGCTTTCCTGCACCAGGAAGGCTTTTGGAATCACCTCTCGCTATGGCTTCTAGAATTCTCCGTTCCGTGAGAATACTAAAGACATCCTTCATGTTGCTACCCCCTCACAATTACAAATTTATTTGTTTTTGTATTATATGATGAACAACATGTGTTAGGCATTGTACTGCAGGTTGACTGTTCATAAAACTTATTCTATTCTGGTATGATTTTACACAAAAAACCAAGAAAAAAAGGCTATACTACCCATATCTAACGCCAAAGCTTTTGACTAAAAAATGATTCAAATATTGTAAGGTTATGTAGTAGAAAGATTACGGAGGTTTAAGAGTAGGACTCTTAAAAGAATGCTATGATACCACTGTAACCTTAAAAAGCTTTAAGAATATGTTTGTTGAGGAGATATTTATGCTTGATCTTTGTTTGTTAGGAACAGGGGATATGATGCCGTTGCCGGACAGATGGCTGTCATCCCTGCTGATAAGGTATCACGGACGAATGATTCTCATAGATTGTGGTGAAGGAACTCAAATCCCGCTGAGAATGACCAAATGGGGTTTCAAAACTATTGATGCTATTTTATTCACCCATTATCATGCCGATCATGTAGCGGGATTACCTGGACTGCTTCTCACAATAGGTAACTCAGGAAGGGAAGAACCCTTAACCTTAATGGGGCCTCCAGGCATAAAAGAAATCGTTGAAGGTATGATTGTCATTTCACCTGAATTACCTTATGAGTTGACCTTAATTGAACTATCAAACCTTGAAACTACCGAAACATCCATTAGCAATCTTGATATTAAGAGTATACCTGTTGATCACACTCTTCCTTGCTTATCCTATTGCATCGAACTTAAAAGGTGGGGTAAATTTGATGTTGAACGTGCTAAGGAACTAAGCATACCTGTAAACTATTGGAATAGTCTTCAGAAAGGTATGATGATTACCCTTGAAGGCAAGGTTGTAAACCCCGAAATGGTTGTAGGTGAAATGAGGAAAGGGATTAAAGTTTGCTATTGTACTGATACAAGGCCGACAGAAGACTTAATCGATTTTATTAATCACTCAGACCTCTTTATTTGTGAAGGGATGTATGGAAATGAGGACAACTTGGGCAAAGTTGTCCAGAAAAAGCATATGATGTTTTCTGAAGCTGGATTACTTGCAAAACAAGGCAGAACAAAGGAGCTCTGGCTCACTCACTATAGTCCGTCCTTAACAGAGCCAGAGGAATATATTGAGACTGTAAGAACAATTTTTACAAATAGTATAGCAGGAAGGGATTTGCTTATTAAGACTATAAAGTATACCGACTAAAATAATAAAATCTTTTTAATAATTATAGACCTTTCACCATACCCTCTTAAGTTCATTTAAGAACTCCTTCGGGATCGTTTGACCTTAGCAGTAATCCAAACATAAAACGCAGCGCCTTCCAATTTAGGAAGGCGCTGCGTTTTATGTTTTCTGGAGATTTTTAGTCAATGTTCATTTGCTCCTCTAATTTTCTACATTGTCCATAACTTGAACACCTAAAACTTTTGTAGGTTCGTCATTATACATTCTCATTTTCAAGCATATATTTTACCCTCGCTTATACAATGACTAATAGGAGCTATTGGATGATAGTTCATACTTCTTCACTGAAAAAATCAGTACTCCAACTGAGAACTGATGTTGCTATAACGCTTGGCGAGAATGGACGGAATCTGATTCATGGGGGTGTAATAATTATAGATAATTCAAGACTCATCCAAACCTCAGTTAATACATTTACCTATAATTACAAGGATAAACTATCTTTCGTCTCAACTTTAAAAGAACTCACTAACATGAAAAAAGTTCTCTTCACCTGTATCGGCACGGATCGGGCAACGGGTGACTGTCTGGGACCACTGGTTGGGACAAATTTAAAGCGGCTGGGTTATACGGTATTAGGGACACTGGATGAACCTCTACACGCCCAAAACCTGATTCAAGAACTTAAAAAGGCTTCGAACCTATATAATCCCGATATAGTCCTGGCAATTGATGCCTGTCTAGGTAAACTTGAAGATATCGGTAAGATCACCCTGTCCAACTCCCCTTTAACGCCAGGAGCAGCAGTACATAAGGATTTGCCCACAGTAGGTGATATTTCAATTATGGGGATCGTCAATTTAGGTGGCTTTTTTGAGCTTCAGGTTCTGCAGTGCACCCGCCTTCATACGGTGATGAAGCTTGCCTCAGATATCACGCATCTAATTTGGCGGGCAGTCCCTGCCTCTCGTAGGGATTCTTCAGTCAATAACAGAAATAACCAGAGTCAGTGCTCCTAGAGTTACCGGCCCGTACCGTTTTCAATAACAAGGATTTTGGTATTCTACACTAAGCAAATTAATAAAAATAATAGTACAACAACAGTTATAATCACCGCATTATAGCTGTTTGAATTTTAGGAACGCTGTAGGGATGGTGCCCGTTAACCTTTCCTGTTTCGCCGTTGACGAAGTCATTGTAGGTTGTAGAAGTGGGAGTCTCTCGATTGGATAATGTTGAGGGGGTTAAAACTGGTTCTCTTCAGAATTCACGATAAATTCATTGAGATTTATAAGCTTTCTTTTTTCCCTATTGCCTTTTGTCGTGTTAACAATGCCTTTTTCATCTGCTTTTTTAATGATGTAATCTCCCGTGAGTAAGTTATAATCTTCCTCATCAGCGTCATCTTTTGTAGTGGTACCTGTAAAGTATGAACCAAGTGTCGCCCCAATTAAGTACCAACCATCATCTTGAAATCTAAATCTATATTGTTTGTACCATCTCCAATTACTTCCACCATAAAAACTTAATAGAATTGAACCTCTATCAACGGAAATGGTTTCAAAAGGATCTCCAAATACTCCACCTTCGTTTGCTCTCATAATCGCAGTAGCTGTCTTAACAGTCAATGTATACGATTTATCCTTGTCTTGAACAAGAACAAAGAGAATTCGTGGAAACGAACTATCTTCATCATCGTCTTTCTCAATTACAGCTATAATGTCGGGCAAAGAATCCATGTTCAAATCCCCTTCAGCGGAACTCTTGATGTTCCACCCCTCCGGAATAAAGCCTTCTAAATCCTTACCCTTCATGATGGGAAGCTTCGGAGTATTGTCATTAGTAACTTCCTTTTGAGCAATTTTTAAATTGCTTTCTGCAATAATAAATTCATTGACTTTTCCAGATATAGTCTTCCATTCAATTTTTTCCGATGGTATCCCATCTGGTAAATATGTTTGTATGACAATCGTTTTATTGGTTAGTGTCTCAAACTTATTAATAACTCTTGTCTCTATCAATTCACTTTGTCTGTCGTCCCATTTTAATTCTACATGCTTAAAATCCTTAATCTCTCCTTCTACAACAACTTCAACAAATTCTCCCTTCAGTAAGCCATTGAGTATTACTGTATTTTTATCCTTTAACGAAGCCGGTTCTTCATAATATGTCTTTATTGCAACATTAGATTTTATTCCGTTTTGAATATCCTCTTTGCTTTCAAAAATATTATTCCCTTGATGCTGAGTCTCTTGTTCATTATTCGTTTGATTTTGAGTGGGTACGCTGTCAGGATCATTGCTTTTTAAACTATTGTTTGAGCATCCCACAATTAATAATGAAAACAATAATAATGCGGCTATTGTTTTTCTCATAGATTTTAGACCTACTTTCATTTAATTGGGTGCCCACAGGTTCATTGAATGAACAAATTACAGTTGAACCCAGATCGATCTTATTTTCTCATGAAAAAATGGAAAGGTTCTTTTTCCTCACCTTTATATCATCAAGTTTCACTATATTTCTTTTATGATAAACCGCTCCATACCGGTCAGCCTGATTATCACAAATCATAGCATAAGTTGGAAGTGGATTAAAGCCCAATACTTCAAACCGGACAAAACAGGGCAGAGCAGAAACAAGTGGATTTTGACAGACCCGGATACTGGCAACCAACTCAAGAAAATGGCATGGACGCCCATTGTCAGGCACCAACAGATCAAGTACAACTATTCCCCATATGATGTCACTCTCAAAGAATATTTTGCAAATAGAGACCAACGGGAAAGGTACTCTATTTGCAAATTTGGCTGTTTTGAGATTTACTAAGCTAGCTTAGTAAATCTCAAAAACGGCAATTTTTAATCATTTCCTCGGACACGGTCTCCACGACGTCCTTCCATCGATTGACCGGCTCCTTCCCCAGTTCCGCTTGCACCGTCTCCGCTAAACGGTTTGACTGTCAAGGCAGCATTGTTTAACCTGTCGGACCGCTTCCGCTACCTGATCGGCATAGTGATTTTGTTCCAATATTTCAGCCGCAATCTCTTGGCCGAGTTTATCATGCAGGCTGTGCTCCAGGCTCTCCTGCATGATATTAGCGGGCGGTATTACTTTGCCTTTATCGT
>LADV01000132.1 GCA_000961805.1 Peptococcaceae bacterium BRH_c23
GATTTTTTTGCTGTCCCGTTCAATATTTTGAAGAATTAAAAAATCAGGAACAATTCCACCAAAATCAAAGAATGTTCTTGCTTCCATTTCAATCTTGTATATTTGTTGAATCTCTCCTTGGGTAAAGCACTCTTTATGTAATGCTGTTGAAAAAATACCATACCAATCCTTTGTACACATATCACACCTCACAGGCTTAATTCTATAGTATATCATAATGTGAAAACCCGTGGATGTCCAGCACTTCCTTCATCTCATTTGAGTAAGAGCCCTCTAAACTCAGCACTTATTTGGCTGGGGGTATTTCAGATGGCGGAAGCACCACTTATTAAAACATTTCGTTCCGGAGCAACGGGGCTCATTCTTTCTTTATGCAACGAAATTAAACTGGTTGAGCACATCAATCACGCAGTAAAATGGGATCCGACACAATGGAACGTATCCCCTGGAGAACATATTTTAGCTCTGGTCATCAACACTTTGTGCGGTCGAGTACCTTTGTATCGAGTGGAGGAATTTTATAAAGAGCAAGATGTGGAGGGGCTTTTCGGTGTAGGAAGGACTGCGGAGGATTTCAACCGTTTTGCCCTAGGACGCGCACTCGACACAGTTCATGACGCCGGATCTTGTTCTATCTTTACGGGACTGACTTTGCGTAATCTCATCACAACAGATGCGCCGTTACAATTCGCTCATGGCGATACCACCAGCAAAATTATGTACGGTGATTACGAAGACAAGAGTGCCCCAGACACGTTGAAGATAAATGAAGGATACAGCAAAGACAAACGCTTTGATTTAAAGCAGATCGTCATGGGACTCGTTACAATCGGTCGAGGTATGCCGTTACTAGGTAACGTCAACGACGGTAACCTCGACGACAAAACCTGGAACGGCCAACTTATTGATACCATGACAGAAGCCTTGAATCCGCTGCAGATCCGCAAACTAGTTTACGTAGCCGATAGCGCTTTTTTTACTGAAACGAACGTCAAAAAGGCGCACGGGAAAGGATTGCGTTTTATTTCACTCGTCTCTGAAAATCACAAACTGCGCGAAATCTGCATTGAACAGGTGCTACAGAACAAGCAGATGATCAACCTCGGCCGCATATCCGATCAGAAAAAAGCCAGTGAATATCACATTCAGGAAATAAGTCAGGATTATCACGGCATCCCGCTACGTTGTAGCGTCGTATACTCCACCCACTTAGCGGAGCAGAAAAAAGAAACATTTGCACGGCATCTGCAAAATGAACAATTGCAATTGGAGAAAGATACGAAAAAGTTGAGCGGACAAGAGTTTTCATGTGAAAAAGACGCACAAAAAGCATTGAAAAGGTTTCAGCATACCCATCGAAAATCACTATTCCCCCTCTCAAGCCGAATCGAGTTACTAACTCGTCCTGCCCCCCGCGACAAACGCGGAAGACCCAAGAAATCAGAGAAACTGGAGATGGAAACGGTCTACACGCTTCATGTCGACTTCGCGTCTGTACCACTTGAGGTCATCGAAGAAGAAGAGCGGCGTATGGGTTATTTCGTGTTAGCCACCAACCATGAAGATGCATCAGAACTACCTGCTGAGCAAGTACTGCGGGAATACAAGCAACAAAGCAGTACGGAGTTGCGCTTTAAGTTCTTGAAAGATCCGATGTTTGTAGACTCCTTGTTTTTGAAAACACCGGAACGGATCGAAGCGCTGGGTTACGTACTATTGATTGCACTGTTTGTCTATATGAGGTTAGAAGAACGCATTCGCACAGCGGTCGAGAAGCAGAACATTCAACTCCAACCAGTGAGAGGATGGTACACGCGCAAACCGACAGCTAAACAGGTAATTCTGATGTTGGAACATATTGTAACGATCTATTGGTTTGACTGGGAAGATGAAACGTGGAAAAAGCAAATGCAGCAGAACGAACAGGCTCAACAACTCTTTGATCTTCTTATGGTAAATCCATATGACAACAGCGTATGATCATTGAAAAAATGAGTCATTCATAATTCCATTATTCTCGTTGATGGGTGCTCAAAATGGGGTCCAACCATTTACTCGGTTTTTTCTAAACAACAAAGGCTGTGTGTACTACCAAGTATAAATGGAGGACTTAACACTGCTAAGTCCTCCATCTTTGTATGGTCAATCCAATATTAAATTACCCCACAGATTCATTTTTAATTTGTTGCTTACCGGGTCTCCTTATTAACATTTGTCCAATACAAGACAGCTTCAAAACGTTTGCTTACTCTTAATTTTGAAAGAATATTACAAACGTGAGATTCCGCAGTTCGAACCTTAATACCTAAAGCCGATGCAATCTCTTTGTTGTGTAAACCTTTTGATACTAATTCTATTACCTCTATTTCTTTAGGGGTCAGTAATTCACTCAGTATTTTAGAGTTAACTGGGGAATGCAAGTCATCACTGTTACTTTCGGGTCGTAGGAAAGTCTCAAAGCCTTGAGAAAAATACGCACCTCCATCATTAACTCTAAATATCCTCAGAATCATCTCCTTTACAGAACTGACCAATTGTCGAAGCGATTTCAAGATCACCACCCAAGTCTTCTAATCTTTCTTTCATTCCGACTATTCCAAAATGGGCACCTGTCAATGCCCAATCTTCTATCTTGCTAGAATCGAAACCTTTACCTGAATCTCTAACAGTCATTTCAATTCTAGACTCATTCATCTCAATGTGAATCTTCAACTTGTTAGAATCTGAGTGTTTCACGGCATTTGAAATCCCCTCTTGTAAAAAACGGTATGCCACTAATTCAACTTCTTCCTTAAAGCGTTCTTCTCGATTAAGGCCTACCGTCTCTAGGGAAATTTGCAACAGCTCTTTTTGCATTACTTCTTCGCACATTAATTCGATGGCAGTAAGCAATCCCAAATCAGTTAAAGATGGTGGGCCTAAATTATTAAATATTGAACGAAGTTCAAAATTAAAGTCCTCAACTATCTCACGTATATGAGAAATAGCCTTTACTTTTTTGTCGTCATTGGTTGGGCATTCTTCAACAAGGTATTTTAACCATCGATTCAAGTCCAACCCCAATTGCAATGGTCCATCGTGGATCTCACATGCTATTAATTTCCTTTCATTCTCAAGGCTTCTAAACAAAGAGCTAGTTATTCCTTGAAGACCCTGATTTCTTCGTTGTAAGTCGAGAGATCTTCGGGCCAAGTCCTTGATTTCTTTCGTCAGTTCCTGGATGATAAACGTCGTTATTAGGCGTTGAGCCAATTGACTTGAAATCAACGTAATTAACGGTAGTTCATCTAGTACAAATTCGACATGGGAATTTCGGTAGCCTAAAATTATCCCGCAAGTAAACTCATCAGAAACAAAGGGAATATAGATCTCGGCTGGTAAACTAACAGGGAGTATTTCTGTTTCTAAGTTAATCTTTTGATCAGCTTGAAAAAATTCTTCTAATTCAATTTGTTTACTGGGTTTTTCCAAAAATATTCCTACCGCTTTCGTTAAGTACCCACCTTTATTATCTTCAACATTAATGTTTCCTTGGTAGTTTCCACTTTGAGCGCAAAGATGCACTCTTACAAAAGATTCGTTACCCTTATTTCTAGTTAGTTGGGTAAAGCAAAATCCTTAGAATAGTGACTTAAATAAGTCTACGCAATTTTTCTATTGGGTAATAGGCGTTTTGAGGTCACTTAAGGTATTAACTGTTCAATATTATTTCATAGAATTACTATTTTCCGTAGTAATTCTGTTGAAAATATTGAATCTAAAAATATTAAACGGGATACCTTTTCAGTATCCCGTAAATCGTTGCAGCTACCCTAAACAATGTCTAGGGCGACATCAGTTGGGTATTCTTACTTTAGTTCTCTTAGCCGCTTTGCTAAGGTATAAGGGATTATTTGATATTGTTGTGTTTCTTTATATGCTTTCTCCATATGCATATAATCCACAATTTCTTTACTTCTGTGATTTTTGAATTTTGTAGCCACTAATTCAAGAACGCTCAATTCTTCCAAGGTAAACTCCGAGATACTTACTTCTTTATTAGGGCATATTTTATAGCAAATATCTTCATTAATCATTTCTTCCACCACTTTAACGTTGGTAAATGAATAATCTCGTCATACGCTATGGGCACGCACCTAGTGCCTAATGCTTAAATACAGTAAACCTATCATCGATTTCCCATATCTACCTAAAAAAGCGGTATCGGTGTTCCTTAAAGCTTCATTAGTAAACTTTGTAAGGGTGATCTAAAAATGGAGCAAAATAACCAAACATTTCTTCGATGACAAGGCTTTACGGATAACTGGAACATCGCAATTGGGGTTTGTTTCGCTTAAATATCGTGTCGCTTCTCACCTAAAATGACGGCGTGTATCTCACTGCCAATGGCGGAAGAAATGTGCAGGTCGGCTCCTTGCTTCGGAGAGTCGACCTGCGCTACAAATTGGAATTTATCAATTGCCCATTATGCATATAATCTCTTAGATCAGGTTAATATCAGCTCCACCGTAACATCTTCGCGTCTTTTTTCATGAAACACCATGCGCCACTCCACATCGTCCACCGGCTCAAAGTGCAGTGCGGAGCAGGCTACATGGAGCTTGCCTTGGCCGCTGCCGCCGAAAATGATGGCAGTCGGACCATCCTGCGCCACCAATGATGCCGATGCAAATGCTGTTGAATGCCTGCGGCTCATTGGGATTGGTGCGCTTCTGCCGAGGTTGGTCGGAACGAATGCAATCAGTGACGGTGAATGCACCATCAGGCAGATCCTGCGAGAGCGTATAGCTCATCACAGTATAGTGCGTCGGGAACTCCTGATTTTGGCTGTCAAAATGCTCACAGGACATTTCGTGCTGCTCATATTCCTGCACGGTCAGCGTATGCTGTGCGCCGGTGGTCGGGTGTGTAAACTCGATGCGTTCACCGGGCGCTGGTACATGAAAGTGCGGTCCCGACATAGCGACAGGCTCCTGCATCAGTGTTACGCCGAGCGTCGTGATCTGCGATTTGCGTTTCTTCGTCCAAGGAAAAGCGGAGCGCCAGATTGCCCAGCCATAGGCAGGATCAAGGCCATAATGCTGGGTCACGCTCTTGACCTCAAGGCCGTTACCCTCTGGGAAGCAGGGATTCCATGACACGCCGCAGCCATGAGAGCCTGAAAGAACAGTTCCGTTCAACACAACTTTCGGATTTATATTGATGGCCAGCGGATTTTCTGCGTCAATCTGCATCCGCTGTTCATCGGTAAAGTCGGTTCCATCGTTCTCAATAGAGAGATTCCACTTGTCCATAAAGGAACGGATGCGCTCAGCTGGAACCTGTATGCAAAAGTCCACGACCAAGCCTTTACTGCAGGTGTAAATCGCTGGGATATGCCAGACTTCATCGTCCCAGACAAACTGCCTATCGAGAAAAATTTCCTTGCCGGCTCTTTCACGTCCATGATGCCCCCAAAAGTTGCCGTCAAAGTAAACCTTCCATTCGGGTATCTTCGGCTCGACAGGAACCCACTCATAGTAATCTTCCGTATATTTGATGCGACTGTAATCAAACTCGGCCTGCAGCTCTTTGATATAAGCAAAGGGCTGCTCCATAGGCGCGAGCAACAGCTTCTCCCGAATGGCATCCAGCACAGCCTGCTGTTCACCGGTGAGAGGATTGTCCTGCAGGAAGGCGTCAAACTGCGCCTGATCCCAACAGTATACCTGCTCCAGTACCGCAGCATCGCCGCAAGCCAGCAGGAGCTGCAGGAAGTCCATAAAATCTCTTGCCACCGGATGCACATAGTTTCCCGGTGTATTCATCGGGCTGACGGCAAACACCATCTCGCCAAAGCCACGCACGAAGCAATAGTGGATACCATCCACACCGGCCCAGCCGATCACTTTCGCACCCTTGGGCGTGCAGAAGTAGTTGCTTT
>LADV01000137.1 GCA_000961805.1 Peptococcaceae bacterium BRH_c23
AATCTCATGGATCATCTCAATGATCGGAAAAGAATCGGGGATATTCCGCCCCCGACCAGTATGACCTGGCTGAGCTCCTCTTTTTCTTAAACCATCACCTTGTTGAGTGATTCCAGAATCATACGCATCCGCATCCTTGTCAACCACGACTCCATCCTTGGAAGCAAGATAGAGCCGTTCTGACGAAGGGGCAAAGAGATCACCTTGGAGATTACGAATTTTCGCTTCCATCTCTTCGAGACGAGCGTCACGGTCAGCAATTTCTTGCTTTAAAACAGCCGTTTCTTCCGCAAGTTTCTTGACATACGCCTTTAAAGCGTTGACCGGACCACATTCAGGGAAAGTGCATAGAGGTTTCTTCGTTCTTGGTTTTCTCTTTGATGAAGTTGTAGGTAGCTTTTCACGATCATCTGTACTCATGCTTCAATTATGCCATAGAATTCTCATTGTAGCCAGCAGAATTTTATTCAGTTATTTTGAGGGAAGGCCTCTTGAATGGTTTACTGAATACGTACGATTCTTTTCTACTATACTATCAATTCGGTTTCCATAAGTATGTTCTTTGTCTTCTATTTCCTAGAGTGTGCTATTTAACTCTTTTACTAGGTCAGCCTTTGATTGATCATTTGTCTCTAAGGCTAAATTTGCTAATTGTCCTGGCACCTTTGAAACATTACCATTTATACTTTCCAAATCAAGTAAACATGGTACACTTTTTTCGTATAATATATGAGCAGTAGTGTCCATATCTCTTTTCTATATAACAGCCGGACTAATTGCAAGTTTCAATCAAGTAGCTTAGGAGTCTAATACAGAAAAAATACCCCCGCAAGTTTTGCTACGGGAGATCTAAGAGCTACGCATTTATTTATCTAGTATTCTATCTATGGATGAACTGACTCTGTAAACCATTCGCGCGGCAAATCGGTACCCATTCCTGACAGCCTTGCCCTCTCTAGAATAAGGGAACCCACTGCGGCAAACTGTAAACCAACACCGTCATTGTTATAAAAGAAAGTGATCTCGTCTTCTCCTACCCGTCCCAAGGCTCTCTTTGAAACAAGGTCCATTAGGTTATTAGACTGCTCCAATTTTTCCTTTTCTAAAATCCACCAGCCTTTCACGTGTTCTTTGATTATGCCGGGAGTACCTAACATAATATTATCATTATGCTGATCCTTATTTATGATGTGTACTACAACCCTGTCGCACCTCGCCAAAACTTGACTGTCAATTTCTTGAGGTTTAATGCAACTTAAATGAACGCCCTTTTTTAGCCACTCTGGTTTAATAACTGACAGCATAGACGATGTTGCCGCCAAAATTATATCGGCATCCTTAACGCACTCCTCTGGCGTATCAACCGCCTGAATTGGAATGCCATACTTTTGAGTAGCCTCCCGGGCGAACTGTTCCCGACTTTCCCTCCGTAAACTGAATACTTTCACTTGTTCCACAGCTCGTACTGCTAAAACAGCCATTAATTGTGAACCAGCCTGCCAACCGGATCCGATCAAAGCAACTTTGCGAGCATCGGGACGGGCCATATATTTGACTCCAAGTCCGCTACTCCCACCCACCCTCATCCTTTGAGCCACTCCGTCAGGGAACATTGCCAATAGTTCACCAGACTCCGTACTGAAAAGCAAAACCAGCCCTACCCAACGCCCTCCAGCTAACGGAAGTTTAACACGCCGCGGAATTCCAGCAACTAATTCGTGATTTATGATATCTGATTTGATCCTAAGCGCCTGGATACCCCTGTTTGGCCAAGTACCCCCAGTATGTTTAAAGGCGTAATATGCGTCCCCCCGTCCACTAGGAGCAAGATTATCGACTCCAGGTGAATATAGCGCCCTTCCCTGAGCTAAATCTAAATACGATTCCTCTAGAATTTCTATACAATCCTTCATTTCTAAAATTTTTGTGATCTCTTCATTGCTCAAAACAAGCATATACTTTAAACATCTCTCTTTTATAAAAATTTGAATATTAAATTATTTTACTTTTTATGTTCCTTAACAACAATTGGTAATCTTACTATATAAATGGGATTGTAGGCGTTTACGCACAAGAACACGAGGCTGACTGGGGAAGCAACGTAAAGAACCCCGTTTTCAAAGCAGATTCATAATAATCCCTTTATATAGATCCACTTTTAGGATCATAACAAACAGGATCATAATTACCAGCCAAGCCGAGAGAGAGATAGCAATCGAAAGGACCCAGCTTTCCTTCCCGGCCAAGCGAAGATATGCAAGTAGGAAAATTGGAATAACGAACAAAAATCCAAACAAATACACCAATATTAAGAGGGCAAAAAACCAAGCAAAAGTAATCAATAATTCCTGATTGCTAGACACCTTTTTAATTTTGGATTCCTTCTCTGATTGACTTGGTTTAGGATTACTCCAGGTATTCCATAACACCCCTGCTGAAAGAAGCAGAGAAGGAATACCTATCACCAATGGTACCATCCGAGCCTGTTGGTTATAGGTTAAAGCTATCCCTATAAACACAATGAAAAATAGAAAGAGCACGAAGGCAAAAACTACTGATCCCTTAATGCGCACTAACATCGCTCTCCCCCCTCTTCTTCAGGAAGTTCTTAATGATAGGTGTTCCTATTGTAAGAATAATAGCTAATAATAACAACAGAGTTATAGGTCTTAAGATGAATGACTCGTGATAGAGTTTTAGTGATAAATGCAGGTTTTTCTCAGCAATTGATCCTAAAACCAGGCCAATAATTAAAACCGCCCGAGGATACCCAAAAACCTTCATACCATAACCCAGAAGACCAAATACCGCAACTAAAATAACGTCTCCGAAGGTAGAATTAGTGGTATAAGCTCCGAGAATGGCCAGAACAAAAATAATGGGCACTAATATAGAACCACGTAAAAAAGTGAGTTTAGCAAGAGTGTTTGCCGCAAATAATCCAATAACTGCCCCAATAATATTGGCGATAACAATTGTCCATACCATAAGGAAGACTATATCAAGCTCTTGGGTTAGCATTTGAGGGCCTGGTTGAATCCCAATAATCATGAAAACTCCTAACAAAATAGCCATAGCAGAACTGCCGGGAATTCCAAATCCCAAGGTTGGTACCAAAGACCCTCCTTCCTTGGCATTATTAGCACTCTCAGGAGCAATTACCCCTTCAATAGCACCTTTACCGAAAAGCTCTTTATGCTTGGAAGTTTGAGCTGCGTGTCCGTAAGCCATGAAACAGGCTACATCTCCGCCTAGACCCGGAATAATGCCAACCAAACTTCCTATCACCGAACAGCGTAATACTAAAAACCAATTCTTAAAGGCCAGTTTAACTCCTTCCAACACATCACCTTTTACTTGTTTAACCTCCCCTTGAACCAGTGCTCCTTTTTTAACACCAAGTTCAAACATTTCTGCAATTGCAAACAGCCCAATAACTACAGGCACTAAATGTACTCCATCCCAGAGATAGAGGGTGCCCAAACCAAAACGGACAATCCCTGTAGAAGGATCCAACCCAACAAAAGATAGTAACAGTCCCATTCCTCCCACTAGAAGGGCCTTACCAAGAGAGCTTCCTCCCAGGACCGCAATAAATGCTATGCCAAGCATTGCCAACATAAAAAACTCGGGTGGTCCAAAGGCCAAAACTACCTGCCTCAATACGGGTAGGGTGGCCACTAATACCAAAGCTCCAAAAATTCCTCCCAAGGCTGAAGAAGTGAGCGCTAAACCTATAGCCTGCCCTGCTTTACCTTGCTGGGTGAGAGGAAAGCCATCAAAAATTGTAGCTGCATTAGGCCCTGAGCCTGGTGTATTAAACAGTATGGCTGAAATGGAGCCACCAGTAGCGACTACAGCATGAGCACCAAGCAAAAAAGCTAATGCCTGCTCCGGCGCCATCTTAATAACAAAGGGAATCAGAATGGAAAGTACAAAATTTCCGCCTAAACCGG
Source organism: Peptococcaceae bacterium BRH_c23 (assembly GCA_000961805.1). Next base: position 3,957 of record LADV01000137.1, read on the forward strand.
GGATAAACCCAATAAATACTCCAAAACATACTCCTATTAACATATAAATTAAAGTAGTTATCTGAAAAACACTTGTTAATCCCTGTAGTGCGGCTTCAAGCAAAGCAATCCCTCCTTGCATAATTACTTTATCTAATAAGGGAGGAAATTGGTTCTATAAACTAAACCACCACTATGATCCACCTCATATGTGAACAATAAGTGGCGGTTCAATTGGAAAAGTGCTTCGTTACTATTTTACGGCTTCTTTGATCTGGTTCAGGATGTCTTCCGGAAGCTGAACGGCTTCTTTAACCATCTTTTCAGTCTGAGGACCATCAAGATAACTAATTGGCCGATACCCTTTTTTCGCACTGGCTACCACTTCCGGATCTTCTAAGGCTTTAACAAAGGCTTCTCTAAGGAAAGCAAGACGTTCAGGAGGGACATCCGATGGAGCAGCTACCATACGACCCGTCTCTAACATGGCTATTAAAGTCTTAACCAGTTTTTCCTTTTCCGCTGGTACCTTTAATTCACCCAAGGCGGGAATATCCGGTAACGAGGGATCCCTATCCTGCCCTATTTGCAGGAGGGAAAATGCGTCATTTTGTTTTACAAGCTTAATTTTACTGCTTAAGGAACCGAGGGTTCCATCCACCTCACCTCGAAGCATAGCTAAATCGGCTTCAGCAGAGGTTTCATATCCTGTTATCATATCCATCTTGAAATTGAGAATACCAGTAATCAATTTGCAAGTAATATATTCACCGCTCCCTACCCCTGTCATTGAGAGCTTAAATGGTTTGTCAGATTTCAATACTTCATCCAAATTTTTATAAGGTGATTTGCTACCAGCAATAAAAAGCCTAGGCTCTTTGGCCACCCGACCCAACCAACTCATTTTAGCAAGGTCATACTTGATACCCTCAGCACCGATTTGTTGGTTGATTACCATTCCCATACCATTGATAATCCCAACAGTTAGGCCATCAGCCTTAGACGCATATAATTGATTGGTGCCTACCAGACTTCCTGCTCCCGGAACATTTTTAACGACAACTGTTGCCCCTAAATATTTCCCCATAGCCGGAGTAATCATCCTGACATATTCGTCATAACCTCCACCAGGAGTATAAGGAACAATAAAATTAACCACCTTATCCTTGTAAAAATTGGCTGCTTCCTTTTGAGCATTTTGAGCATTATCTGTTTTATTAGAAGAATTACCATTTTTCGTAGTCTTTTGACTGCAACCAGCTACACTTAGAATTAAAAGTGCTACTATTAGCAGGGCTAACACTTTAGATCGTCTGAATACATACATGCTTATTAAACACTTCCTTTCTTAAAGCCAGGAACATCTTCAAATTGCCATCGATCCCAATCTAAATCATCCTGTCCATGTTCATTTTTATTTTTTCATTATCCAAAAAAACATTCCCTCCTTTGATAAAATAAGCAAGTTTAGTTTAAGCGTTAAAAGCTTTTTCCCATATTATATACTTGACTAAATTTTCAGACAATTGCGTATCTTGCTCTATTAATTGTACTTTTTAACCCGAGTTTAGCACATAAATTTCCAATCCCTTGCAGCGTAAGGACTATAGCTTCCAACTCTAAGTTTGTTAAACTTCTTTTAAAATGTCACATGTAAAAATAAGTCAAACAGCACAAAGTCAAATATCCCCATCCCCAAGGCCATGTAGGTTGATTCACGCCATTTACGATCCCCTTCAATTTTGGTAAAGAACAAGAGCCAGACCGGTACAGTAATCAAATAAGTGATAAAACGCAATGCAACTATAAAACCAGCTAACCATAATAGAATGCGTATTAATTTTACATTTTCATTAACCACTGTGCTATTATTTTCTTTTAAGGAAAGATCGTCCTCTTTTTTTTGTACATCTGTGAAAAATCCTTTTTCATTCATAAACTTAAAACGTTTTTGAAAAAAGGGAACATTATCCCCTAAGAACAGAACACTGGCCAGTAAAAACAAGACAGCACTAAATACTGCTGGGGCAAATCTTGCCCGAGGATTATAATCAAAAGAAATGATAAAAAACAACACACAGAAGGCTACTAAAGCAAGCTCAAATATACCTTTACCTTTAAGCTTCATAGTTAATACTTAATACCTCCTTTTTTCTTACTAAGCTGAGCCTTTATAAAAGGCATAATCAGCATTAATACAGTTGTAAGGAAGACTACCAAGGAGATCGGTCGCATAAAGAAGCCTTGCCATCCCATAGCTGACATTGTTTGATGATAGGTTTGCTGAAACATTGTACCTAAAACCAAAGCGATAACCAGCGGTACCCGCGTAAAACCGTATCTGTTTAAAAAATAGCCGATGATCCCAAAGACGAAGGCCAATACCACGTCCTCCCAAACTCCATGCGTGGCATAAGCTCCTACTATTGCTAAAGCAAAGATCATGGACGCAATCAATTTAACTGGAAGCAAAGTCAGTCTAGCTAGGTATTTTGCACCTAACAGACCGAACACACCAGCTATGATGTTACTGACTACTAAGGAAAAAATAATCACGTAGACTACAGTAGGATTATCTATCAGTAATTTGGGGCCCGGTTGTATACCATGTAAGATTAGCGCTCCTAGCAAAACAGCGGTTTCAACGCTGCCCGGGATTCCAAAGAGGATCGTAGGAACCATGGCTCCCCCATCCTTTGCAGTGTCAGAAGACTGAGGTGCAATAACACCCCTGATATCACCCTGACCAAAATGGGGATTATCACGGGTCGTTGATACAGCATGTCCATACGCTAGGAAATTGGCGACTGACCCGCCCACACCAGGAATCACGCCGATTATCGTTCCGATAGCCGAACAGCGGATAAATAACCAAAGATGCTTAAATACTGACATGATTCCTTCCCAGACCCCGGAATTCATATTAGCTGTCATTTTAGCGCCGCTCGTCAAGTCTTTACCTTTAACCATCATTTCCAGGGACTCAGATATAGCAAACAAACCAATCAGAGCAGGTACAATTTTAATACCATCATAAAGATAATCTGACCCAAAGACGTAACGGAGAGAACCTGTCACTGGATCATACCCGATCGTAGTGAATAACAAGCCAAGAACTCCCGCTGCTAAGCCCTTCCAAATCGAGCCAAGGGAAACAACTGCGATTACAGAAATGCCCATAAGGGCCATCATAAAGTATTCCGGATAGGAAAAGGCTAGAACAACCGGCTTACCGAGAGGAATTAATACAGACAAGATGAGCACGCCAAATATGGCGCCCAAGACTGAGGCGCTGGCACTAGCCCCTAGGGCATAACCAGCTTTGCCTTGTTTAGTCAACGGAAAACCATCGAACGTAGTTGCTGCATTTTGCGGTGTTCCTGGTGTATTAATCAAAATCGCACTAATTGAACCGCCAAAGGGTACAGCACCCATGGCCCCGATCAGCATGGCTATCGCCACATTACTTGGCATACCAAACGTGATCGGAGTTAAGAGAGCCAATGCTTGTGCGCCACCTAAACCTGGTAAAAAACCAAAAAGCAACCCCAGCATGGCCCCCAAGAACATAAATAACGGGCTAGGCCAAGCCAAAAACTCCATCAACCCTAGGAAAATCTCGTTCATAGACAGAACCTCCCTCATGCCTGAATATTATGAATATTTTTGTTAAAATACTCCTTTCAATATAATATCAATAATTTATTCCTCATGTGCCTTAGCTTTCTCTGCTTTTCAAGCGTTGTCGGGTGGCAAGCTTAATTTCTCCTACATCCAAACTAAAATCTAAAGCCTTTACGGAATGTGTTAATGCCCCGATTGAGATAATGTCAACACCAGTTTCAGCTACCTCACGCAAGCGTCCTATCTTTATTCCACCTGAGGCTTCAACAAGCGCCCGATGATTAATCAAGGAAACCGCCTGCCGCATCTGTTCTGTACTCATGTTATCGAGCATGATGAGATCTACGCCACAATTAAGCGCTTCCCGAACTTGAGCTATACTTTCACACTCTACTTGAATCTTAACCATGTGACCAATTCTTTCCCTAGCTTTCTCTACGGTAGTCGTTAACCCGCCCATAGCCGTTAAGTGATTATCCTTTAACAAAACCGCATCATATAATCCGAAGCGATGATTATAGCCGCCACCAATGCGCACAGCGTATTTCTGTAAGATCCGTAAACCAGCCAGTGTTTTCCTAGTATCGGTTATCTTAACTGGCAAACCGTTAATTTGGTCCAGGGCATCCCTTGTGGCCGTTGCTATTCCTGATAAATGCTGTATAAAGTTTAATGCTGTCCTCTCCGCCTGAAGAATACTGACTAATGGCCCACTGAGTTGCATTACGATAGCCCCAGGTACAAGTCTTTCTCCATCAGACATAAGGGCCTTAGCTTTTATCCGGGAGTCTACACGTTGAAATACTTGTTCTGCAATGTGGATTCCAGCTACAACCCCAGTCGCTTTAGAGTAAAGTACAGCATGCCCTTCTAAAGTGTCTGGTATAATCGCCGCACTGAGATCACCCGTCCCAATATCCTCTTCGAGAGCTCGATCAATAATCCCCTGTAATTGAAACAAAGCTAACATTGACACCCTCCTATTCTGTTAGTGGGGATAATAACAAGAGCATTAAAAAAATGCTCTTGTTAAACAGTTTGCTTAATATCCAATAATTAAGCGATTATACCGTTCGTGATAGCCTCCTGATATCGTTCCTTAGACATCCCGAGAATATCGCAGAAAAACTGTTCATTGTGTTCTCCCAAGCACGGACTTGGCCTATCCAGCACCGCAGGGGTTTCTGACAGTTCAAAGGGCGGCGCCTGGTAATGGAAAAGACCCATTTCAGAATGTTCAATTCCTTGCCAAATCTGACGATGCGCATATTGAGGATCAGAATAGGCATCCCTGATCCGGTTTACAACGCCGGCCCTCACCCCGACAGCCTGCAGTTTCTCCATAAGTTCCTCTGGCGTAAACCCTACCGTCCAAGCTTCAATTTTAGACTCTAATTCATCCTCATTGTTTTTACGGTCTAGCATTGTAGAGAACTTGCTTTCGGCTGCCCAAGCAGGTTCATCCATAACTTCCCTTAGCTTCTGCCACTCCGCATCCGTAAAGACACTTAGAGCGCACCACCTGTCTTGACCCTTACAGGGAAAGACACCATGTGGGGCTGCGTATTCATGGCGATTTCCCATACGTTCCCAGACCCGTCCATTAATATTATTTTCCAAAATGATTGGCGCCAAAAACTGAAGGCCGTTTTCATACTGAGCTAAATCAATATATTGCCCAAAACCTGTCCTACGACGATAATCTAAAGCTGCCATAATAGAAATAACCCCATATCCGACGCCAATAAAATCAATATACGGACCAAATAAAAGTGATAGAGGACCATCAGGAAATCCAGTTAAATTGGTAAAACCGGTTAGTGATGTTAATTGGGACCCAAACCCGGGATGAGTGGCATGTCGCCCACCTTGACCCTGATTGCAGGAACTGAACATAATTAGCTTTTCGTTAACTTTGCACAATTCCTCGTAACCTAAACCCAGTCTTTCCATCGTCCCGGGTGTGAAATTTTCAATCACCACATCAGCCCAAGCCACCACTTCTTTGGCGAGGTCGATCCCACCTTCAGCCTTAAGGTTAATCGTTATCCCATATTTGTTGTTATTACAAACCCCAAAGCATCCAGATCTGTTCACACCAGGTTTGTTTTCTGCAAACGGAGGATATTGCACTCGAAATCCATCCGGTCTACCACCTGACTCTATATGCACTACCGTTGCTCCAAAATCCGCTAAATGCTTTCCAGTCACTGGGCCAGCAGCATAAGCAGCGAATTCCACTACCTTGAGACCTTCTAAAGCCTGTCTACTCATACTATGATCACCCCCTTAAATAACCCCACTCTCTTTAAGCCTAATTACATCGATACTACTTAAACCGAGTTCTGTTTCCAAAATTTCATGATTATGCTCACCGATCATTGGTGCACGTCTATTAATACCACAACTAGCCTCAGAGAATTGTCCAAACGCCCCCGGATAGCTAATCGTCACACCTAATTCCGGATGCTCAACAACTTGCCAGAAACCGCGATCCATGAGTTGTGGATCAGTCACGATGTCCTGAGCTGAAGCTACTGGATAGCCTAACATTCTACGCTTAATTGCATTTTTGAAAAAGTCATCTTTTGTTTTGGTTATAAGAAACGCGGCGATTGGTATTTCAATTTCGTTAATTTCTTCTTGTGTTACGACAGCTATATTGAATTTATCCCAATTCTTTTCAATGAGGAACTGGGGAGCCATGTCTACTTCCTGCATCCAGGCTACTAAAGCATTATTGGTCGCTTTACCAGCAGACCCACCGTATAAAATGAAATTAATATACCCATCTTGGCACTTATAAATAGCCCTCATTTTGGCCCCAGTAACACTACGTCCTGTAATAAATTCCCCATCTCGACTTAAATCATTTTGCACTAAGTCCCAATGAGCCTGGGCGGGGGTTACTGCCATGAGCATACTAGCTTGAGCTGAAACGTCGATTCTTTGTCCCTTGCCCGTTATCCCCCTGCTATAGTTGGCTATTAGAGCACTCATTGCTCCAGTCATTCCTGCCCACATATAGGATTGGGGAACAGCTACACGAACCGGTGGACGATCTGGACTGCCAAATAACGTCATCAGCCCACTCGTTGCCATAATTTCTAGATCCGAAGCTTTATAGTCACTATAGGGACCATTTTGTCCAAACGGTGTTACTGAAACCAAAATCAAAGCGGGATTAAGTTGACTTAACTCGGCATACCCTAGTCCATTTTCTGCTAAGTATCCTGGAGCAAAGGATTCTAAAATGAAATCAGCTTTGGCGGCTAACCGGCGAAAAAGTGTGCGTCCGGTCTCCTTAGTAATATCAAGGGTTATACCCCGCTTATTATTGTTATAGGCCCACCAAGTAAGGCTCTTATCTGGATCAAGGATATCATGATAGAAAGGCCCCATGTTACGACCGAGATCACCACCGGGCTTTTCCACTTTGATAACATCGGCCCCTAAGTCCCCCATGATCTTCCCTGCTAACCATCCCAACTCATTAGTCAGATCCAAAACACGATATCCTTCTAGTAAGCCTCTTTTCACTGATGAAGACATATCATCACCCCCAACCGTGTTTATAATATTAAGATTTTTTTGATATAGGAAGCAGAGTAACCCTGCTTCCTATTGCACCAAAGATTTAGCAGGGATTAAATTCCCTTTCTAGCCATTAACTTAGAATATTCGTCAACGTTTTCTAAGGCTTTTTTGATATCATCTGCTTTGAACCACTTATCCAGTTTAACCCTGTCAACTGGATATCCAGCTCGCTCATAAGCCCATTTGAACTCAAACGGTACTGTAGCATCAATGGCAATTGCTCCTGAATACTTGGATTCAGAGCGTACCCATTCGGCGCCTGGTGCCGCTGCACTTCTCTCTGCTGGTTGGAATGTCTGTCCCATACCCCCGGCAGCGATCGTTTGAATGTCTTTATCTGCATCTACCCGAGTAGATAGGGCCCACATAATATCTTCCATGTTGTAAATATCCACGTCTTCATCTACTGCGATAGCCAGACGCAATCCTTGAGAAAGCGCACAAGCAGCAGCTAGGATATTCTTTTGCCAGCCTTCATCCCGTTTCCGGCGCTTTTTAACTTGGAAGATGCAGCCACCCCAGTCAGTCATACCGTAAGGGATATGGGTATCAACGACTAGTCCAGGTACAATCCGCTCTGCCAATTCGAAGAAGGTTGCTTCACGAACTGAGCAATCAATATAGTGGTCATCATAGCTATGAACGGCCAGCGGATAATAAATCGGTCGATCCTTACGATGGGTAACCGCCGTAACCTGGAATTTATACGTACGATAAGCCTTACCCATATAGCCTGACCACTCTGGATGGAAGGGGTAGATGCCCTGTTTTTGATCCTTTTCAGCCAGAGGACTTTCCCAGACCTTTTGAGTTGTATCCAGAAAGCCTTCGATAACAATCTCTGCTTGGGCGATAGAGTAGGCATCAATGGTTTTACATTTAACCAGATCAATCGCTGATCCCTGTACTGCTCCTGCTACACCAATTTCATCGCAACCTCTTGGCAAGATTGCATACATAAAACCACTACCTGCCATCAAGGTGCAAGCTGGAGGAACACCCATGTTAATCGTCATGGGAATAGGTCCTTTATGATACCATTCAGTGGCCACCATATCTGTATGTGATCCTGGGGAGATCTGGAAGCTGGAAAAGTCCTTATTGTCGCGGAAATTCATCCTGTTATAACTGATATGAGTTCCACCCCAGAAATACTTGCCGGTAACCAAGGTATTGCCACCACCCAGAGTCCGACCTGGGTCACTTGGGGTATGTTGGATCATTGGGATGATTGGCCACACGTCAATATTTTCGGTCACGCAAACTTCTTGGCAAGGTGCTTGGTCCTGTTCCACGATTCTTGGGGCGATAGGATTATTTATTCCATTGGCAATTTTAAATTTCAATTGACTGTAGTCTTTGACATCAAAAATCTTAGCAAGTCTTGAACCAGTTGCAAATAAGTTACAGGATAAACGAGCATTGTCATAGCCTTTTACATTTTCAAATAAGAGGGTTGGTCCTCCATCAAAGGACTTTTGGATTCCTGTCATTTCTAGAAAGGGATCAACTTCTACATCAGTAACTAAAATTTCTCCTTCTTCATTTTTAAGCCACTCCAAAGTACTTCTCAAACTGGTAATGTCTTTCTTTGGCATGAAATTTCCTCCTATTTCTCTGTTTTGATATATAAACAAACCTATGGGTTTGTTCTCCATAAAGAAATGCGGTTTTAATAACTAGATAATTTCTTAAGAAGTTCTGGTACTTGAAAGGTAAGCTCAGCGATTAAAGCTCCTGACGCTGTAAGTGCCTCAAATTTACTCTGAAAGGTGCCCTTACCCCTCTCAATGATTGCACCAGCATGCCCCATCCTCTTCCCTGGAGGTGCATTCTTGCCCGCAATATAGGCGATTACCGGCTTACTCATCATTTGCTTAATGTAGACCGCTGCCTCTTCTTCGGCGTTGCCACCAATTTCCCCAATTAAGACGACTGCCTCGGTCTGTGAATCTTCTTCAAACCTACGAAGCAAATCTGTGAAAGATAATCCTACTACCCTATCACCACCTAAACCTACAACCGTTGATTGTCCATAACCTGCAGCTGTCAGGCTTCCCACTATTTCATAGGTTAACGTGCCACTTCTGGCCACAATCCCGATGGGACCTGGGAAAAAGAATTGATCGGGCGGAATACCCACCTTACTTTTACCAGGAGAAATAATGCCAAAAGTATTAGGACCAATTATTATTGCACCACGCCTACGAGCAAAACCAATAATTTCAATCTCATCTTGTACTGGAATATGTTCTGTGATAACTACAACCACTTTGATCCCAGCGTCAATGGCTTCAAATGCTGCATCTTTAGCCAAACGAGCCGGAACAAAGAGGCACGATACATTAGCACCGCAACCTTTAATGGTCTCTGCGACCGTATTATAGATCGGAACTCCTTCAATTTCCTGCCCGCCTTTGCCAGGGGTAACACCAGCAACAATGTTTGTACCATACGCTAGCATACGTTTAGTATGAAAGATCCCTTGCTGACCAGTAATTCCCTGTATTACGACCCGGGAATTCTCATCTAAAATCACTGCCATTTTCCCACCCCCTTTCAGGCCCTATTTGCTAGCTCTACAACCTTTATGGCTGCCTCGTTCATCGTCTGATAGGCTTCTATTCCACATTCTCTGAGGATCTTCAACCCTTCTTCCTGATTCGTGCCAACTAAGCGGATGACAACCGGTACTGGAATACCTTTATCCTTTTTCACTTGAGCAAATGCCGCAGCTACATCATCACATCGGGTAATTCCACCAAAAATGTTTATAAAGATTGCTTTTGGTTTGCTATTTAAGAGGATTTCTAGAGCCTTTTCTGTACCTTCCCGACCAGTTCCACCCCCAGCATCGAGAAAATTAGCAGCCCGTCCCCCATGATATTGAATAGAATCTATCGTACCCATCGTTATCCCAGCTCCGTTGGCCATAATGGCTATATCTCCATCTAGTTCTACATAAGAAAGCCCTGCAGAATGGGCAAGTTTCTCTAGGTCAGTTCTTTCCTCTACACTGGGTATATCTTTTTGTCTAAAGAGAGCCGAATCATCAATTGTCACTTTAGCATCACCGGCAATAATACGATTACCACACAGGATCAAAGGATTGATTTCCACTAGTTCTGCATCTTTTTCCCTAAAAACCCTATATAGTGTAGATAAAACTCTAGCAAATTCCTTAGCAGCCTCTCCTATTAAACCCATTCGATAGGTACACTCCCTAATATGATAGGGCTGGATTCCAAGGTTAATATCTAGATGTTTTTTGATAATTTCTTCTTCAGGAACATCTTCTATATCCATCCCACCAGCCGCGGAAGCAATCAAGACTGGCATACCTTCCTTGGTGTCGATAGTAATTGCTAAGTAAAATTCTTTGTCGATCGTCAATTTTTCTTCTACCAACAGCTGTTCAACGTTAAGCTCCTGAATTTTCATCCCCAATAGTTCCTGTGCAGCTTTCTGCACTTCATCGCGCTGATTAACGAACTTTATTCCACCCGCCTTACCTCTTTTACCGGAAAGTACCTGTGCCTTTATTACTACAGAACCACCTATCTCCTCAAATGCTTTTACCGCTTCACTTGGGTTAGTTACCACCCTTCCTTGAGGAATCGGAAGTCCAAAGCTAGCAAAGAGTTCTTTGCCCATGTATTCATATAATTTCAACTCATCCCCGCCTTTCTTTATTAAGATTGACAATGTACATAGACTAGTGCAATCTTCATACCAAGTTAATCTTAAATAGGCTCAATTGCCATATCTAAGTGACAAACAATCGAAATTTACTGTTAAATGGTTTGAATCTATTGAATTAGATCTCTAGACATTTCTAATGGGAAAATAATAAATTTAATTTTTGGAACTTGTCGTTCCAAAAATAAAAAAGGAAAAAGAAAAACGATACTAATTGTAAAAAACCCCTAACTAATCTCTTAGCAGGAGTTTTCTAATAGATTTGGGATGTCTATTGTATGACCAATCATCTGGGATTATTGCTGATTGTTCTGAGCTTGGTAATTTTCATAACCATCTTTTTGTTTCTCAGTAAAGCATTCGTAAGAATCCTGAGGGGTTATACTTTTACGTTTTGCTTGTGAACACCAAATAGCAGTAACAACTTGTCTGAAAAAACGGCAATCCTTACATTTTTGTGTAGCCACTTTTATTCCTCCTTTTTGTTTTAAAAAAATAATAGTAGATATAAGATATCTGTTTTTGTTAATAAAGCAATTTTCTAGCCAAGGTTAACTTAAATAGCCTGAGTTGTAATATATAAGTGCCGAACGACCATAATGCAATGTTAAAAAGAAGTTCAATTGAAAGGAGCCATGATATATAACTATATTTTGAAATTAATTATTTAAAAAATGAAACTGAATGTTTCATACTTAGAACCTGAAAAGATTTAGAACAATGGCGGAAGTGCGTCGTGAGGAGAAAGGGTTACAGATGACGCCACCAAATACAGATTATTGCGCCGGACTACTATCTCCCGGACACCTGGGACCATCGAGACATTTTTCATAAAACACAGGAACCATTGCCTACCTATGAGAATAGAATAAATTATGTTAATTGATAATGGTTATCTATCTCGTATGAAGGAGGATTTAAGATGTGTGGAATCGTAGGTCAAATGGATTGGGAACGTGATTTAACTCTCCAAAAAGATGTTTTAATAGGTATGACACAAACCTTAATCCCTCGGGGACCCGATGCTGAAGGTTACTGGCTTACTCCTCGGGCCGCGTTCGGACACCGCCGATTGGTAGTTGTCGATCCCAAGGGTGGTCTTCAACCGATGATCCGTCGACGTGGTGAACATACCTTTACCCTAATCTACAACGGCGAACTCTATAATACACCCGAACTTCGTCAAGAACTTTTGAGCCGAGGGTATATATTCGAAGGGCATTCTGATACAGAGGCCGTTCTGCTCTCCTACCTAGAATGGGGACCCTCCTGTGTCGAACGTTTTAATGGAATTTTCGCTTTTGGAATCTGGGATAGCCAGGAACAACAGTTATTTGTGGCGCGTGATCGTCTGGGAGTTAAACCTCTCTTTTACAGTGAACTGTTAAAAGGCCTGGTTTTTGCTTCTGAACTTAAGGCATTATTGAAACACCCTGCCATTTCCCCGAATCTTGGGACAGAGGGACTGTCCGAAATTTTTCTTCTAGGTCCAGCGAGGACTCCCGGAGTGGGTGTCTACGAAGGAATTTCCGAACTTAGACCAGGGCATTTTTTAATCTATTCTGCCAACGGCCTGAGGATTCGAAGGTATTGGGCCTTACCTAATCATGTACATGAAGATGATTTACCGACGACCATCGCCAAGATCCGTGAGCTTTTTGTCGATACCGTCCAACGTCAGTTGGTTTCTGATGTACCGATCGGCACTCTACTCTCCGGGGGGCTGGATTCCAGTGCTATTACAGCGATCGCTGCGGAATTCCAGAACCTCAACGGCCATGGTTCCCTGCCGACTTTTTCAGTCGATTATGCTGAGAATGATAAGTATTTTCAGGCAAATGAATTCCAACCCAGCGCGGACGGACCATGGATTGAACGAGTGTCCCAAACCTTCGGAACTAAGCACACCAACTGTGCATTCAAGATCCCTGAGCTTGTTCAAGCGCTTAAAGCCTCTACTATAGCAAGGGATCTACCTGGTATGGCTGACGTTGATTCTTCGTTGTTACTCTTTTCCCGGGAGATCAAGAAAAAAGTTACAGTCGGTTTATCAGGAGAATGTGCTGATGAAGTTTTTGGAGGTTACCCTTGGTTCCATCGTCAAGATGCCCTCGACGCTCAAACCTTTCCCTGGACACTTCATGTTGAAAACCGTTTACAGATCCTTTCCCCTGAACTCCATGAACTTCTTCACCCCCGCGACTATTTACTGAAACGCTATGAAGAGGCTCTGAGCGAAATCCCCCTGCTTCCGAGTTCTTCCTCTGTAATTCACCAAGACAGTCGAACCTTGACTGGAAATCTGCAACGCGAAGCGCGAATCCGTGAGATTACCTATTTGACGTTAACCCGTTTCATGCCAACTCTCCTAGATCGCAAGGACCGCATGACCATGGCAACCGGACTTGAAGTACGAGTTCCTTACTGTGATCATCGCTTAGTCGAATACGCCTGGAACATCCCTTGGGAGATGAAGGCAATTGAGGGCAGAGAAAAAGGGCTTCTGCGCCAAGCCCTCACCGGAATCTTACCCGACGATGTGCTTTGGCGCCGCAAAAGCCCCTACCCAAAAACTCATCATCCCAGCTATCTTTCTACTGTTCGTACCTGGCTAAGAGACATCCTTGCAGATAAGACTTCCCCGGTTCTTCCCTTTATAAATGTGCCAGCCTTACGAGATCTCATGAAACTCTCAGATACCATGCCTTCTGGCCGTCCCTGGTTTGGGCAGCTGATGGACATTCCACAGCTCTTTGCTTACCTTATTCAAGTGAATTATTGGTTAGTGGAAAACAAAGTTAGGATTCTTTAGCACATTTAAGATCATTCTTCACTGAGTTTTGTTTCGAGGGGCTTACTCACGATCTTTACCTGGGTAATTCTAAATCCCATTACCTCAATAACTTCAAACTGAATTCCTTCAAAAAAAACGCTATCCCCTTTGACGGGTTTTCGACCTAGCCTTGAAAAAATATATCCTCCAATGGTTGTGACGGTTTCCTCTTCTAGTTGAATGTCGAGCATTTCTGAGACTTCTTCCATCAAGACACGCCCATTTAGTAGATATTCATTTTCAGATATTTTTTGAATGGGTGGTTGTTCCGACTCGAATTCATCATAGATTTCACCGACTAATTCTTCCAACATATCTTCGATCGTGACCAGTCCCGCCGAACCGCCGAATTCATCCACCACAACTGCTATGTGGGTTCGCAAACTTCGCATTCTTTGGACAAGATGAGAAATAGGCATACCCTCAGGAACAGCAAGGATATCCCGCTTAATCTGAATAATATCCTTCGCACCGGACTGTTCCTGTAACCGAAGGATGTCTCTCATATGAACTAAGCCGAGGACATGGTCTTTATCATCATCACACAGTAAATAACGCGTATGGCCATATTTTTTGACAACCTCGAGAACCTCCTCAAAGGTGTCCTGAATGAAAATGCAGACCATATCTTGCCGAGGTACCATCACTTCACTAGCGTTACGATCCGAGAATTCAAAGACATTATCTAAAAGTTTACCTTCTAATTTATCTAAATATCCATGCTTTTGACTGGCATCGACTAGCATTCTTAGTTCTTCTTCACTATGGGATAAATCCGCCTCATTGGCCGGTTCAATTCTCAACATACGCAAGACAAGGTTAGCTAAGCCATTAAGTGCTCGAATAATTGGATAACAGATCCAGTAAAAACCCTTTAAAAGCCCAGCCGTAGCCAGGGCGGTACTCTCTGACCTTTGAATTGCTAAGGATTTAGGTACGAGTTCACCTAATACAATGTGTAGCAATGTAATGATTGAAAAGGCTATTACTAAAGAGATAGTATGGGTGTAGATGGTACTCCAACCGGCAATCCCAGTAAACAGCGGTTCAATAAGGGTCGCAATTGCTGGTTCACCCACCCAACCTAAGCCCAAGGAAGAAAGCGTGATTCCAAGCTGACAGGCCGAAAGGTATGCATCAAGCTGTGAGGTAACATCTAGGGCAGTTTGTGCTCTGGGTGAACCATTCTCCGCAAGCTCTGCCAAACGTGTCTTACGTACTTTAATCAAGGAAAATTCAGCTGCCACAAAAAGTCCATTTAATCCAACCAACAAGAATGCAAACAAGATCATTATGACACTCCAAAGTAGACCGTCGATGATTTTTCTCCTCCTTGTTTTTTGGAAACAAAACATGGTAGTCCCTATTTAATTTAGTGTACTAATATTGGGATACATTTATACACCCTATTGACTAGTCAATAGGGTGTATAAATGTATCCACATGTTAAACTGCTGCATGTATATCCTTAACTTCGCTGGCTTTAGTTTCGAGGAGCTTTTTCTTGACCATAACCTTGGTAATTCTAAATCCAATCACTTCCATCACTTCAAAATGGAACCCATCAAAATAAATGACATCCCCTTTGACAGGCCTGCGACCTAACCTAGAAAAGACATATCCACCAATTGTCGAGACCGTTTCCTCTTCGAGCTCAATGTCCAGAAGTTCCGAAACTTCTTCCATTAAGACTCGTCCATTAAGGAAATATTCATATTCAGCCACCTTCTGAATAGGAGGCTGCTCAAATTCAAATTCATCGTAAATTTCTCCGACAAGTTCTTCCAGCATATCTTCAATCGTCACTAACCCAGCAGACCCACCGAATTCATCCACCACGATCGCCATATGCGTTCGTTGGCTGCGCATCTTCTGGACGAGATGAGAAATTGGCATTCCTTCCGGAACGACGATGATATCCCTCCTAATCTGAGTGATATCCTTCTCGCCTTCCTGTTCCCTAAGCCGAAAAATGTCCCGCATATGCACTAGACCGAGGACATGATCTTTGTCGTCATCACACAGCAGATATCGTGTATGACCATACTTTTTAACAATATCGAGAATCTCTTCAAACGTATCCTGGATAAAAATACAGACCATATCTTGACGGGGGATCATCACTTCACTAGCAATACGATCCGAAAATTCGAACACATTGTCTAATAATTTACCTTCCATCTTATCCAAATAGCCATGCTTTTGACTGGCCTCGACTAGCATTCGTAGTTCTTCTTCACTATGGGATAAGTCGGCCTCATTGGCAGGTTGAATTCCCCAAATACGTAACACTAGGTTAGCTAAGTTATTGAGCGACTTAATAATCGGATAACAGATCCAGTAAAAGGCTTTCAGAAAACCAGCAGTTGCCAGGGCAGCCGCTTCTGCCTTTTGTATTGCTATTGATTTAGGAACAAGCTCACCTAAAACAATGTGTAATAATGAGATGATAGAAAAGGCTATCGTTATAGAAATAGTATGAGTGTAGATGGTGCTCCAACCAGCAACCCCAGCAAACAAAGGTTCAATCAGGGCAGCAATCGCTGGTTCACCAATCCAACCTAAACCTAAGGAAGAGAGCGTGATCCCAAGCTGACAGGCAGAAAGGTATGCATCAAGTTGCGAGGTGACGTCCAAGGCAGTTTGTGCCCTTGACGAACCATTCTCCGCAAGTTCTGCCAAACGAGTCTTACGTACTTTAACCAAAGAAAATTCAGCAGCCACAAATAATCCATTTAACCCCACTAATAAGAATGCAATTAATATCATTATGACACTCCAGAACAGACCGTCTATGATTTTTCTCCTCCTTTTAATATCTAAAGACCTTACCATGATTGTATTATTATGATTATTTGTACTTATGCTAGACCATAATTATACATCACTATCGTTACTTATATCAAAGGAAAATTTCTATTTTCCCTTCATCTATTTCCCCTTTGTTTATCCAATCGTAAGACTCCCACTTCTACAAGTGGGAGTGATCCCCCCGGCTCCGCTTCGGTGGGGGTAGAGTCCGACTTCGCCGCTAAGAGTTCCTTTTGGGACGTGCGGCTTCGGCGAAACCCTCCACTGGAGGCTTTCGTTACCGAAGACTCGATGTTCAACTTTAGTTGAACGAGTTCACTGGCCCTTTTCACTTGGCATACCTTGCAAAACCTTTAGAACTGCCTCGTCCTCTTCTGTGCCGATAATATGCTTCATCATATACTCAAAACCTGCCGGTCGAATTGGTTTCTCCTCTCTTAAGGATTCCAAATCAAATTCACCGATCTGCTCAGTGTCTTGGTCAGGTACCTTGACCTCAAATAAAGCCTCTAATGAAAACGTTTCCGTTCTTTCAAGCTCATCGTCCGGCGAATCCGCCTGAATTTCCTGATCATTCACCTTAGAAGTTTCCTCATCTTCGGGTAAATTGCTTGCAGAGTTTTGATTTTCCTTCACTAATAGCTCTTCTACGCAGTTTCCTAATAGTACTTGTCTCAAAATCGCTTTAATAAAGGAACTTCGCTCCTCTGGTTCAATCTGCTGTATAGCTAACCAGAGGTCCGTCTCAGCTTCATCAAAAAACAGCGGAATAAAGGCAGGCTGAGCATTAATCATACTGGTGGGTTCGATTTCTTCGTTATATTATTCACCAGTGTCGTAGCCATAATCCGAAATCCTGTGGCATTACCAAATTGTGGATCGTCAATCAGAAGCTTATTTTCTAATTGGATATGCTCATAGACCATTTCTCCGACCTTTCCAGCAACTAAGACGGTATGCAGTTTACCAAGCATAGGTTTTAAGGCCTTTTTCACTTCCCGGGAGATATCAGTTCCTAACTGAGCAAGCATGTTCTTCATGATCGGATTAAGATTAATCGAGCCGTTATTCCAAGGATACAATCCCCCGTTCACTCGGAAAATTTTATCTAATTCCTTATCATCCGTCTCAATTGGGTTTTCGTGATTTGCGGTCAATTCCTTCAGTTTATCGGCCACTCCAATATACGCCCACTTTAAGCCCTTTTCAATACTAAAAGAATTGGGTGGATCAAGCATTACGCCATCATAAAAAGTGGCAATATCTGTCGTGCGAAAACCTGGATCGATGACCACCACATACCCGCTAAATAGCTTGGCGCTCGTCGGCATCCCATATTCATTAAGCGTTTCCTTAATAAAGACTCCATAACTTTGGGGAAGCACTCGAGAACGCAAGATGTTCAGTTGCCGTGTCAACCCTTTCATGGGACCTGAATGAAAGGTTACCGAAAAAGACCCCTTTAATTCAGCTTCATACTTGTCCTTTAAACTAGCATAATACTTAACGGGCACGCCAGTTCCAAGATAAACATTCGCTTTAGGAGTTTTTTGGGCTAGGGCTAAAGCCACTACCAGTAACGCTGTTGCTTCTTCATCCGAAGATTTGTCTTCATCCCAGCAATAATGAGCTTCGTTTGGATTCAAGCTTTCCGCCAAACTTCCCATGAAGTAATGCCGTTCCACACCCGTCGAATTATTCTTAACCATGACATCCAAGGTAGAAATCTGAGTTTCTAAGTCAGATCCTTTACTAATCAGGGAATTACCTAAGGTTGAGAAAATCCGCTCATTCCCTTTACAAATTACAGCTGGAAATAATACTTTTGCATCTCCAGTATCCAGTTTAATCGCTCCAAATCCCGGATCTGCTCCAGCCACGAGAATATCACTATCTAACACACGTGTTCCTCCTCGATTACAATCAATTATGGACAAACTAATAACACACAACAACTTCTACTGCTATATCTATTATTATATACGAAGCTAACACGCTTGTAAAAATGGGTTATTAATATTCTTCTAAATATTAAAATAGTAACCAACTCTAGACTTGAGATTAGAAAAGGGTTGTGGTATGCTAAAAGAAAAAATTGCTCGATTTTAGGTGCCCTTTGGGGAGAATAGGGAAGTTCGGTTCAAAACCGACGCGGACCCACCACTGTATTCGATGAGCTTTGTAGACCACTGGCACTTTGCTGGGAAGGTAACAAATTAAAGCGATGATTCGATAGCCAGGAGACCTGCCTAAAATGTTTAAGTCTTTCCACATCGTGGAAAGCGGCGGTGATGACGGTAAAGTCCCGACCACAGATTTATTTGTGGTCGGGATTTTCTATTTTTCAACAACTATATTAAGGAGGAGTTTTAATGAACAATTTGTCAGAAGCACAACTCTATGCCCAACTCGAAGCTCTAACTGCGAACATCTCAGAACTTGACGAGGATTCTATGGCTAAGGTCCAAGCACGCTTGGATATCCTGACCAAACCACAAGGCAGCCTTGGTCAATTAGAACAGATAGCCAAGCAACTTGGAGGTATCCAACGAACCTCTAATCCTCAAATCAATAAGAAAGCAGTCCTCTTGATGGCTGGAGATCATGGCATCGCAGCTGAAGGAGTCAGTGCCTTTCCCCAAGAAGTTACCCCTCAAATGGTGTATAATATCATAAATGGTGGCGCAGCCATCAATGTACTGGCTCGCCAAGCTAATGCCGAGGTTTTTTGTACAGATGTCGGTGTTGCCTTCCCCTTAGAAGGAAACCTTATTCACAAACGGGTTGCTAATGGAACCCAGAACATGGCCAAGGGCCCAGCAATGACCCGTCACGAAGCACTTCAAGCTCTACTGGTCGGTGCTGAAGTTGCCGCGGAAAAGATCCGCGCAGGATATAACCTCTTTGCTACAGGTGACCTGGGAATTGGCAATACTACCCCTAGCTCCGCAATCGTTGCCCTCTTTACCAATTCCCCCCTTGAGGATGTTGTTGGACGAGGAACTGGGATTGATGATGCCGGCTTAATTAAGAAACGCCAAGCCATTCAAACGGCCTTTGACGTCAATCAACCTAATGCAGACGACGCTTTAGATGTTCTAAGCAAAGTTGGCGGCTTAGAAATTGCTGCGATTGCTGGTTCAATCCTTCAAGCGGCAGCTAGCCGTGTTCCGATTGTCATTGACGGGTTTATCTCAACGGCTGGAGCACTTGTTGCCGCGAAAATCGCCCCGAAATGCACAGCCTTCATGATTCCCTCCCACGGTTCAGTCGAACCTGGTCACCGTAAGGCCTTAGCAAGCCTAGGCCTTGATCCACTAATTAACCTAAATATGAGACTGGGAGAAGGAACGGGAGCGGTCCTAACCTTTCACTTAGTCGAAGCTGCACTTCATATTCTTAAGGAAATGGCAACTTTCGGAGATGCTGGAGTCAGCGAAGCGAATTAGACACAAGGATATCTTGCATAGATAAACAGAGCCTAGTCTAGCTTAATCTAGCACTATAACAGAGGAGCGGTGAATGTTATGTCTCAATTTACACTGATTACAGGCGGTGCACGGAGCGGAAAGAGTAGTTTTGCAGAACTTCTGGCCGCTTCGGCAAAGCTTCCGGTCACATACATTGCCACCGCCCAAATCTGGGACGAAGAAATGGCCCACCGCGTTAAAAAACATCAAAACCAACGCCCGGCCACTTGGCAGCTCATTGAGGAACCGCTGAACATTCGAGAGACTCTTTGTCAACTCAAAGACGATGACGGAGTCATTCTACTTGATTGTGTCACACTCTGGCTTACTAATCTTCTCTTAGCCGAACAAACTAGACAAGCTGAACGAGTTACCCTTTCTGGTCATGAAGAAGATAACTTCGTACTAGACTCAACCAAACGAGATAAGATGTTCCCCGACATCGAACCAACAATCCTAGCTACTGTTCAAGAGGTTGCCTTACTTGCCCAAGAGATCAAACCTCAAGTCCTCTTTGTCACCAACGAAGTCGGCCAGGGCATTGTCCCTGAGAATCCTTTGGCTCGGGCATACCGTGATTTAGCTGGACGCAGCAATCAAATACTTGCCCGCTGTGCAGATCATGTCTATCTGGTCGTGGCAGGTTACCCCTTGGAACTTAAACACTCTGGCGGGCAGCTCCTTGCTTCCCTGCACAAGGAGTGATCTGAGATGCGCGGATTCCTCATAGCCTTTACCTTTTTTACTCGAATTCCTTTACCGATCCCTAAGAATGTTTCTTCAGAAGAATTCCTGCGCAGTTATAAATATTATCCCTTCGTAGGACTAGTCTTAGGTCTTATCCTCTGGCTGCTGGCGAAAGTCTTGTTGCCCTATTATCCTCCTTTAGTCCTCGGGGCTCTCATCTTGGTTGCAGAGTTAGTGCTCACCGGAGGAATCCATCTTGACGGATTCATGGATAGTATGGATGGTTTATTATCCGCTCGTAGCCCGGAAAAAATCTTAGATATCATGAAAGACAGTCGAGTTGGAGCCCATGCCTCAATGGCTCTCGTGGGCTTGTTGCTCTTGAAATTCACCTTCCTGGCCAACCTGACCGTTCCGATGTTACCGATCCTCATCGTCATGCCGATGCTCTCTCGCTGGGTCTTTCAGATTGGGATGATCGGATTTCCCTATGCCCGCTCCCAGGGGCTAGGCAAAGGGTTTCACGAAGCAACCCAGTGGATTCCATTCCTACTCAGCGGAGTGGTGGTCTGCGGAATTTCCTATTACCTGCTCGGCTTTGCTGGGCCGATCGCCTTTGGAGTTAGCGCCTTAGTCATATTTTTAATGGCTTCTAGAATTTCCTCCTTACTAGGAGGGCTGACAGGTGATCTCTACGGGGCTTTTATCGAACTTTCGGAAGTTATCTGTTTAGTTATCGCTTTTCCTTTTATAAAGTAGGCAGAGTGAGCTTCAATATATTTTAAAGCGGAAGGGTAATGAACTATCAATACCCTTCCGTTTTAAATATAGTTTTAAATATAGTTTTAAATATAGTTTTAATATTAGTCCATAAATGTACAATAAGGAATTTTTAGAGTACACTAGAGATAATAGGCACTGCTAATTTTTTAGTATCGCTAGAGAGGGAGAACCATGACAGACTTTATCCTCTTATTTTCATTTTATGCATTTGCCGGCTGGGTAATGGAAACAATCTACCGTACAATAACACAAGGTCGGGTTGTCAATCCCGGATTTTTAGTTGGCCCGTTCCTCCCGATCTATGGCTTCTTTACCACTTTGGTGATCTGGTCCTCTGGACTGTTATCTCAACTCGCTTGGGAATGGCAGTTTCTTAGTTTTGTGTTTTTGAGCACCTTGCTGGAATATGTCGCAGGATGGTTTTTCGAGCGCTTCTTTCGCCTGCAGCTTTGGGATTATCATACAACCCCGTTTAATCTTCATGGGCGCATCGCTCTCCAGTTCTCCCTTCTTTGGGGGATTTTAGGGCTGGCATTTCATCTCGTCATACACCCAGCCGTTCAAATTCAAATGTTGCGCATTACACCAACTGGCCGTTCTATCTTAGCTATTATCTTGACAGCCTATGTTATTTGGGATATTATCCGATCCATCCTCTTACTACGTCGTCTTGAACACTTTGTCTCGATGTTTCAGGAGCAATATGAACGTCTGGAACTCACGCTATTTCACTCAGCTTGCTCTCCGTATCAAAGATTTCTTCATGCTTATCCGAAAATGCGCCATACTTTAAGCGAAAAGATGGCTTTGCTATATGCTAAGCAGGAAGCTCTCGAACACTTTTTAAGCCTTCAACGG
Source organism: Peptococcaceae bacterium BRH_c23 (assembly GCA_000961805.1). Next base: position 26,298 of record LADV01000137.1, read on the forward strand.
CAGAAATTCTCCAACCCAAGTAGAGAAAACGACCCCCACTCACTTGACTAGGAAGGTGAACCAATTTTGGATTTATCAGAGCACGTCGAGGACATTCTGAACCACGAAGAGTATCAACAATTGGCACGTTTTACCCATCATCGTCCTTTTACTACCTTAGAGCACTCTCTTCGTGTTGCGCAGATAGCCTATAACTGGTCACTACGCCTTGAAAGCAAGCTCAAATTGGACACACATGCTATTACTCGCGGCGCCCTACTCCATGACTTTTTCCTGTACGACTGGCATGAGCCAAGACCAGACCGATCCCGGTGGCATGGTTTTCGCCACCCTCGCATTGCCTGCCAGAACGCGGAACGATGCTTTCAGCTCAGTGAGAAGGAAAAAGACATTATTTTGAGTCATATGTGGCCACTTACCCCGCGCTTACCTAAAACCCGAGAGGCTTTTCTGGTCATGGTTGCCGATAAGATGGCCTCGATCCAGGAATTTCGCTTAAAGTTCAAACGTGATCTTCCGCCTTCTGAACGATACACGTCTCTTCGCCTTATTAAACACAAGTCATAAATAAATCGAACGTTATACTATTAACTTTAGCCTGTTCATCCCAAAGAAAAGAGCCTTTCACCGCTAAATTCGGAGTGAAAAGCTCTTTTCTTTAAGTTTTAGATACTTTTTTATCATCAGTTATTTTTTTAAATGCATTTTCTGTCACAATATGCCCCTTACCATTTTGCTTGCCAAGATAAAGCCGATGATCTGAAAGCTTATAAAGAGATTCATAGTCCGTAGATTCTGTAGGAAATTCTGCAACTCCTATGCTTATACCCAAACCATAGCTTTCTAAATCCAAGTTACTCTTTAAGCGCTGCATGATATTCATTGCATCTTGGCTTAACTTAAGATCCGTTAAAATGACCGCAAACTCATCTCCACCTGTGCGAGCGACAATATCTTCTTGTCGAACGGACTTCTGGAGATTATGTGCTACATGGCTTAAGGCCATATCACCCATGGGGTGACCTTTTGTATCATTTAAATTCTTAAATCCGTCTAAATCAAGAAGCAGAAAAAGGAACGTTGAACCACGTCTGAGTGTTCCCGCCATTTCTCCTAGGATCCTTTGCTCAAACCCTTGGCGATTCATGATTCCAGTTAGGCGGTCCGTCGTCGCCAGACGCTCAAGTTCCTTTCTTTGCCGAATAGCCTCTAATGCCATGCTTAACATCCGTACAAATGCGTACAGGATCTCTTGGGTATGTGCAATGTCTCGTGTCCTAGAATCAAATAGCCAAAGTTCCCCAACGACTCCACGATAGGTTTTAATAGGCTGAATAAGGATTATTTCCACAGGATATGGAATCTTATTATGTTCGTCTTCTTCAAGTATTCGCAGGGTAGGTGCCTCATTCGGTATGTATCCAAGCGGAAAATGGGTTCTTTTATCTTTTTGGATCCATTCTTGCCAAACATCCTCAGACTGTTTAAGTCGGCCAAAGGGAGAATGTATTTTCCATTCCCCATCGGTTTCCATATGAAAGAACCCTGCCTCTAAATAAAGAATCTCCATGGCCATTTCTCCGGCTTCAGCAAGTAACTGCTCTTCAGACACGGCCTTGACCAAAATTTCAGTTCCCCTGAGCAGCAATGATAAGGCTTGTTCCCGATCAACAGCGGCCATACGCAATTGTTGTTCATAAACACTGGAGGATAGTAGCGGCATCAACTGTTCTAACCAGTAGACGCTTCCCTCGTCAAAGGAAGCGGGATGATCACTGAAAAGTAATAAAACACCTAATAATTGGCCAAAATGAAGGAGAGGAATGCAAAAGATTCGCCGAACCTTGAAGTCCCTGAGAGTTGTCCGCCAAGCATTGAAACAATGCGTTTCCTCGGAATTCGATGGGTCCCGCTCGTCGCCATCATCATCAATCTCGTGAATCATTAATTTCCGTTCTACATAGGTATTCCCTTGTGCTACTTTTCGGATAAATAGTTGAAAGTCTGGAGGGAGAACATTACGGACTAAAAAACTTTCCTGAAGTTCAGTCCGAGCGTTAATGGCCATTGGGTGAAATTCCTCACCCCGCAATAGCCAGATACCTGCCATTGTGCAATTGAAAAAATCAAGCCCACGTTTGGTCAAGATTTTCAGAGCATCTTCTAAATCTTCCTCACAATTTATTTCCTGAAGGAGCTCTAAGATATCTTCCGGCTTAAGTCTATAATTGTGCGGAGGAAGCAGCATGGGCTTATCAACCTTTCATTAATCGCATGATTTTATATAACATTTTATCATAAACCTTCCAAATAAACCTATTTATTTAAAGTATAAATTAAAGTTTTGTATTTCTTTCGAACCCAGACTATTCCTTTCCTGACATAGAAAAAGCTACTCATATTAAACGAACTATGTTATATTTAACCTTCAATTATCTTACTTGTAACTTTAAGGAGGGGTATCTCCCTGAGTAAAAAATACGCCTCACTACTAACCTTGGTCATCTCACTCACCTTTGTGATACTACTTTATCCTAAGCTCCAACATCCTGATGCCTTTCAAGCGTTTGTTTCACAATGGGGATGGATCGGCATCTTTGTCGACCTGTTGATCATTATGCTGTTTGCACTCTTTCCAGTGATACCCTTTGTCTTAATAGCTGGGGTGAACACCCTTCTTTATGGTTGGGTCGGAGGATTTCTGCTTTCCTTAGTCGGTAGTCTGCTAGGGGCTGCTGTGGGTTTTTGGTTAGCCCGTACACTTGGTCAACCATGGGCGCAACCTAAAATGGGAAAGCTCGGCAAGTGGGGTAAACTAATTGAAGGTAATAGTTTCACCATCATTTTGATCTCACGACTCATCCCAATATTACCCTCTGCAGCTGTCAATTATGCTGCCGGCTTATCTCTAATGACCTTTCCTAGATTTCTGTTAGCGACTTTCATTGGTAAAATTCCTATGATTCTATGGGAATCTTGGGTGGGACATGACTTTTGGCGTTTGACGGATCATCCAGGTCGATTATTACTGGCCTTAGCGATCGGTGTTCTTGTCTTTGGCTTAACAGGCCTCTACTGGTATCTTTCCATGAAACGCCTTAACAACCCTGAACCCCGCTCAGACATAAATAAGTAATAGCCGCTGAGAAGGCGGCTATTACTTATTTATGAGCTTACTTATTCGATACTTTTCTTCATCCTAAACCTTAATATCGAGAAAACGCTTTAGCAATTACTTGATACCCGACAGCGTTCGGATGTGCCTGATCCTGACCGGTGAGCAAGCGCTCTTTTCCTTTAAACTCCCGATCTACATAAACGACTACGAATCCAAATCCCTTAGCCCATCTGATAATCATAGCATTACTATTATCAATCATCTCTTGCGCCAGTCGATAATAATGCGCATAGGGGCCCCACTCAGTCAAAGGATTATAAAGAGTTGCAACTTTAACGGTTGCATTCGGGCTCAGCAGCCTGATTTCTTGCCCCACTAGCTCCAAAGTTTTGGCCATATTCGCATAAATTAAGGGTATCTGAGCTGGATTTAAGCTCTGATGAGAGTTACCCATAAGACGAAGTAAATCATTTGAGCCGATGGTCAGTGTAATTAGAGAGGCTTGGGAAAGAGAATGACGAAGGCCCCGATTTGATTTTAATAAGTTTAACAGCCCCCTTGTTGTTAAACCGTTGATTCCTAAATTCAGGATGCGCAAATCTTTATCGTGTCGTCCCAAGTAATTTCCATAGACATTGGGAAAAGAAAAGGGGCTAGCTACGCCATATCCTGCAGTAATCGAATCACCTAATGCAACATATAGACTCACATTTATCACCGCTTTCAAAGCACCCATATGCTTCAGGATATGTATGTTCACTACTCTTTGTCACATCCTGAGCATAAATCTCCGAAAATATGGGATCATAATCAAAAAGCTTTGAAACGATGTGAGGATTATTGACGACAATTCGAGATCTCATTAGTAAAGGGAATTCTTCCTCTTTATATGCGGCACTTGGCAATCTCTTCTTGCTGATTATCAAAGGAATTGCCGCAGTTTCTAGTGGTAGCGGTGCAATGTTTGCTGAGGCTATGCATACTGGTGCCGACGCTGTTAATCAGCTCTTTGTCTTTATTGGTAGCATTCTCTCTGAACGAAAACCGACTCCACGGTTTCCATCAGGATTTGGGCGGCTTATCAATGTCTTCTGCATGGGGGCAGTCATCGTAGTGACCATCATGGCCTATGAAACGGTTCTAGAAGGAATCCATTTAATTCAACATCCAGCCCCCTTTGGCAAGCTTGGTTTGACGATTTTTAGTCTCGCTGCTTCAATCACTATTGATGGCTATGTCCTATCCAAGGCCATGCGTGAAATATTAAGCGAAACTCGGACTACGGGAAAAGGATTAGGCATTGTACCAATAGCCGTAAAAAATGTCAAACGTGCCTCTCCGGCTACACGCCTTGTCTTCTATGAAGATCTTGTCGCTACCTTCGGGGCCATTCTAGCCCTGATAGCTATTCTGATCACTCACTTTACTTCGATCAAGGCCTTAGATGGCTTTGCAGCGATCATTATCGGGCTCCTCATGGGTGGAGTCGCTTTTCAAGTAGGATATGAGAACATGGTTGGATTGATCGGTGTTTCAGCTCCCAAGGACGTTGAAGACAAGGTCTCACAAATTATCTTATCCGATCCCGATGTGACGGATATTAACAAAATGCGTATCCTCCAAGAAGGACGTTTTTTTCACGTCGAAAGCTACATAGAACTGAGACCAGGCCTATCCCTAGCTGTGGCTGATGACATCAAATTTAGGATTCGAGATAAGCTCTTGACCTACAAGGATATCACGGATGTAACATTAGGAATTATTGAAGATACTGGGATTAAGGACTGGGAAACAACTATCTCATAAAGAAGTAAAACACAAGGACAATAGTTCCCTTGTGTTTTTTACGTGATCCTTTGGCTCGCTTCTGAAGTCCCTTGAAGGACATTTCTTCAACAAAAACCTCCGTACCCTGGCTTATAATCTCGTTGGCCAATCGTTCGTGGGATTGCTTGCGAAGATTACTTAACTTACCTTGGATTCTTTGGAGTTTGCATTGATCTCTCAGATAGTGCTTAGACCTTACCCAAGGGTCATGATTACTCTGATTAAAAGTTCCATCGACCTTAAACTTGTTAGGGTTATTCGCCCGACGACTGCGATCCATTTTTCGTTGAAGCTTCCTAATCTCACGATAAGGCGTATTGATCTCCGGTGCCAGTTCCAACAA
>LADV01000149.1 GCA_000961805.1 Peptococcaceae bacterium BRH_c23
TATAATACCAAATTCGCAAGTAAAGGGGGGACCCTAAACTTATACTTTCTGATACGTTAGAAAAAACCTCCCTGTCGGAAGGCTTTTTCTAATATTGAAGCATTACTTATGTGTAATGCTTCAATATTAAATTACTTGTGGATTATTGAGTTCGTGACGATAATCACAATCTCCTGTTAGCTTTTCTGTTTGGATCCACTTTTTCCGACAGTAATTCATGGCTAACTTTACCATGCCCTCAGCCCACTCAGGGCTGCCTAGTACATGAATGTGATTATAGGCAGCAAAAACGTTCTTATAACAAATTCCGTCATTTTGCCCATTTATCCCATGCCCTCGCTGAACCTTATACCCAAACTTCATATCTGGAGACAAGTTTACGATTCGAGAATTATGAAACTCATGCCCCTTAATTACTGTTCCATCTGCAAACCACGACTGATTAGTCGTTGCTTCCATAAGCGTATACCCATGCCCTTGGGGCTTCGCTTCCATTTGGGTATCGAAAGGAAGTAACCCGACCATTTCATAGTTTTGCGAAGAGACTTGAATTGAGCGACCCAAATACATAAGTCCCCCACACTCAGCATAAATTGGCAGACCCATTTCTCCAGCTCGTCTAATATTTGCACGCAAGAGCTTATTTTCTTCAAGCTTAGCAGCAAATACCTCAGGAAATCCTCCTCCAATATAGAGAGCATCAATATCCTCAGGAAGTTGACTATCAATAAGAGAGTTAATAAGGACAATATCAGCTCCTAAGGCTTTTAAGGATTCGATGTTTTCTGGATAATAGAAACTAAAGGCTGTGTCCTGAATAACCCCAATTTTAGGTGTGATACTTTTATCTATAATAGAGTATTTTGCTAAATTGGAGACTATAGTCTGAGGAAACTGAGGAAGTTGAGGGGCGTTTTGAGCTAACCTGAGAACTTCTTTTAGGTCCACATGTTCACAAATGACATCCGCAAAGTAATCAAGTAAGGTTTCTGTCTCATCTATTTCACCATTGGTAACAAGCCCTAGGTGACGATCAGGGATGCATAAGTTGATGTCTTTAGGGATAGCACCAACCACTGGGATTTTACAGAACTCTTCGATGGCCGCGCGAGCCATTTTTTCATGGCGAGGCCGTGCCACTTTATTTAAAACTACACCAACAATTTGAACATCCGAATCAAAATGTTGGTAGCCCATCACCATGGCCGCAACACTACGGGTCATACGAGTGGCATCCACAACTAATAAAACGGGCGAACGGGTGATTTTGGCAATTTCAGCCGTCGAGCTGCTTCCACTCAAATCTAAGCCATCATATAGTCCCATTGCGCCTTCAATGATTGTGATAGACTTGTCCAATGCTTGATTAGATATGGACTTGCATAGTTCATGTTTGTTCATAAAAAATGAATCCAAGTTTCGACAAGTACACCTAGCTGCAGCCGTATGCCAACTAGCGTCAATATAGTCAGGCCCTTTTTTAAAGGGTTGAACTGCCATACCTTGTCGAGCGAATGCTCTGAGCAAACCTAAGGTAAAGGTTGTTTTTCCACTTCGACCCTGAGGTGCTCCAATTACTAAGCGAGGGACATTATTGATACTGCATTCATTCATATCTGTCAAGGAAACCATCGTACCCACACCTTTCTTTGGAGAAATTTCGGTCAGGAAAAATATTCAATACCGATTTCGCAATTTGAGAGATAGTTTAAAGGAATCATACTTATCATAATACAAGCTTCATATGGATTGTCAATCATAAAATTGACCATCCTGAGGCCCGTTCTTATAATGCAGACTTCAATTAATCTGCATTATAAGAATATGGACATTTAGGATGGTCTAATTAGGAATGCGTTAATCCATTCTAACAGATAAGAATCAAGATTAGTCTGGAGTTTGAACCTTACCTTTTAAGCAAATAAAGGTTGTCGTGATGTAGAGATATTCAACGAGATCTTCTGCAGTAAGTTCCTTTACTGCATTATCCACATCGCTTTTTGTCGCACCAATAGCTACTGCGACGTCTCTGCTCTTAGCTTTTTGGACTTTCGCAAGGTATTCCAGAACCTTGGCTTTGACTGCGGGATCTGCTGGTCCTCTTGCCATTTTAAATACCAACTTTCTAAATTTTTCCTCAGATTAGTACTTAAATGATGCTGAAGTACGGAAGGTTTCTCTGGAGAAGATATAATCGTCAATCAACATATCTGAGAATGGAAGCTCAGCCAAGCTGAAGAATTTCTCCCAACCAATCCGCTCAACCCACTCACCCACGCGCTCTCCTTTACGAGCATTAGCAATCCAGAGTTCAATAATTTTGCGAATTGCTTCAGTCGTCTCAGGCCAACGAGGAGCAGTGTTAGGAAGGAATGGAATTACCATACGGGAGAAACTAGGGGCTGAACGAGCATTCGAGGTTTTACCACCAATAAGAATCGCAATACCATCATTCTTAGGATCGTAAATCTCCATTCCTGGGGACATGGTATAGCAGTTACCGCAATACATACATTTATCTTCGTTAACGACAACGCTCTTGTTCTTAGGATCTGGACGAATAGCTCCTGTAGGACAGCTAGCTACGAGACTTGGAATCTCAGTTCCTTTACGAATGACATCATGGTTGATACGAGGAGGAGTTCTATGAACACCAACAATCGCGATATCACTGCAGTGTGCTGCTCCACACATATTTAAGCAACAAGCTAAGCCCATTTTTAATTTTGCAGGGAGTACCATGGTATTGAAATACTCATATAAATCATCCATAACGGCTTTAACGACACCGGAAGCATCGGTAGCCGGAGTATGACAGTGTACCCACCCTTGAGTGTGAACGATATTGCTAATGGATTGACCTGTTCCACCAACACAATATCCTTTAGAAGCTAAATCGTCAAGTAGTGGTTGAAGTTTAGCCTCATCTGAAACTAAAAATTCAACATTGTTCCGGGTTGTGAAGCGTAGAAATCCGTCACAATATTCGTCAGCGATTGTACATAAATCACGTACAAAATCAATACTGACTAAACGAGGGGAACCCACGCGAACACTGTACAGTGCTGCGCCACTTTCTGCAACATGTTTGAGTACACCGGGTTGGGGAATTTCATGATATTTCCACTGTCCATAGTTTTGTTCTACAATCGGAGGAAGCATCTTTTTATAATGCGGAGGTCCTTGATCTAAAACTGCCATCATTATCCACCTCTCGTTAGCTACTTTTATTTTATAGTTTAGAGCTTCGATCCATCGAGTGCCGTTCCAGACCTGTCAAGATCATCTTGATCCCAGAATACATATGGGTTAGCACGTGGTCGGAAGACCATTTGCGGTACAGGCTCGACTTCAATTCCTTTGAGGAATTTGGTCATTCCTAAGCGATAAATTGTTTCACCAATCCGCTCGCGTGATTTACCGTGCTCATCCCACCACTCCCAGATGCGACGCATGAGATCCTTAAAGGGCTCAAAGTCATCTTCTGTCTCCATTTTCATGAATGGAACAATTACCCATGACATAAAAGCGGACTGAACAATGGTGGACTTTCCGCCAATCAAGATGGTAGCACCTTTTTCTTTTCCTGGATGAATAGCTTTGGTCATCATATTAATACAATGCATGCAACGTGTGCAATCTTCACCGACAATGCTGAGCTCTTGAGTCTCTGCATTGAATGTCAGACAGCGGGTTGGGCATTTGTCACAGACCATTCCTTGAACATCAAAATTATTAGCTACATACTCTTTTACAGCATCCTGGTCGATGATTAATGTATCGCGCCAAGTACCTATTACAGAGCAGTCAGAGCGAGCAATAGAAGAAGTACAGTCATTAGCGCAACCAGAGAACTTAATTTTGCTCTTATATGGCCACATAGGACGATGAAGCTCATCCATGAATTCGTTCGTAACATTATAGCATGCTTCAAGGGTATCATAACAAGCATGCTCGCAACGACCAGGTCCAACGCAGCAGTTAGGGGTTCTTAAGCAAGAGCCTGAACCACCGAGGTCAAACCCTGCATCACTAAACTCGTCGAAAATAGGTTGAATTTGTTCCGTTTTGCAGCCCAGAAGAATAATATCCCCTGTGGAACCGTGCATGTTGGTCAAACCACTTCCATGTTTCTCCCAAATATCACAAACTGTACGAAGTGTTTTCGTGTTGTAGAACCATCCAGATGGTTGAAGCAAGCGGATCGTATGGAACTCAGCAACATGTGGGTATGTTTGAGGCTCATCAACATAACGGCCGATTACACCGCCGCCATAACCTCTAACTCCAACGATACCACCGTGTTTCCAGTGTCCTCTGCGCTCATTATAGGATCTTTCCAAGACTTGGAGTAACTCGCCTGCAGCTTCACTTTTCACCGCAGCTCGCTTAATTTCCGTCACAAAACTGGGCCATTTACCTTTTTCAAGTTCGTCCAGTAGTGGCGTTTTCTTTTCTGTCATGGCACACCCTCCGTCTTCAAGTTTATGGGGTTTCTTACATTTCAACAATGCTGATAGCACCAGTTGGACAAACTGATGTACAGCTTTCACAACCCATGCACTCTGATTCGTCACCGATTACATGAGCTTTGTCCTCGCTAAAGCCAAGCAGGTGAGCTGGGCATCCTTCAGTACAAGCGTCACATCCAGAACACACATCTTCATCGATTGATACAATAAACACAAATTACACCTCCTTAAACTATTAAAGAGAACAATTAGGAGAACTATTAGAGACTACATAGAGTACTGGGAGACTGGGAAACTTTTCACTTGTGTAAATTAACACTAGTCCATGTACTTAATTTAACACCTTGAGTTCTATTCGTACAATATATAATACAGATTGTACTATACAGAAAACTAATTATGAAATCTATAACTCTATTCTTGACTTTTATAGGCATTCAAAACGGAGATACCTCCTTGTAGATAAGCCACCTGACGCACTTCTTTTCCTAATAGCATACGCACTGCTTCATACCCTCTGATACCTAATCCACATACTGTGACAATCAAAGAATCTGTTGGAACCTCTTGCCAACGCTCCCTTAGTTCTCCCAAGGCTATGACCTTTGTCCCCTCGAATGGTAGAGGGCTGGCACTCACTTCTTCCGGTTCACGCACATCAAGAATACATAACTTCTCTCCTGCATTTAAGCGTTTTACAACGGATTCAGCAGTGATTCCTTGCGCTAACCCCAGACGTATGTTTTCCAAGGTTGTAGCAGCGTGTATGAGCACATCAATTGCCGTGGCAAAGGGTGGCGCATAGGCTAGATCTAGATCGATTAAATCCTCTACTTTCGCACCAAATTTTAAAGCGGTCGCCAAAACATCCAGCCTCTTAACACTCTCACCAATACCACAAACTTGGGCTCCCAATAATCGACCGTTTTCCTTTTCAGCAATTAATTTAATCGTAATATTGGCATGCATGAGGTAATAATGAGTAGAGTCTAGTCCACTACTGACACTGGTTACGACGTTATAACCTCGTTTTCGAGCTTCTTCTTCTCCCAAACCAGTGCGCCCAATATTAAGTTCAAATGCTTGAAGAACAGACGTCCCCTCTACAGGTGCAAAGCGGCTGGGCATTCCAGCGATATGATCTGCTATGACTCTACCTTGTTTATTGGCGGTTGAGGCTAAAGGAATGTAAACAGGCTCTCCTGTAAGCAGATGACGTTGTTCTGCACAGTCTCCGCCAGCGTAAATTGCTGGATCATTTGTTAACATGTGCTCATCGACTTGAATTGCACCTGTAACTCCAATCTTCAGTCCGGCTTCGTGAGCTAACTCCACTTCAGGGCGGACTCCGGTAGCTATCACTACCACATCAGTATCAATTGTTCCTTGTTCCGTTAAGACACGGCAGACATTTTCTTCAAGATCTCCTTCTAAACCAAGCACTCTACAGGATAGGCGAATGTCAACCCCGCTCTCTTTCATTTTACTCTCAACCAGTTTGGCCATATCAGCATCGAGTAACTTAGGCAGCACCTGAACTTCTGCTTCGCATAAAGTGACTTTTAATCGAGGACTTGCTAAGGCATCTGCCGTTTCAATGCCGATCAGCCCAGATCCCATTACAGTAACATGTTTGACCTTTTTGGCTTTGATCAATTCCTTGAGAGTTTGGGCATCGTGTGGATGGTGAAGCGTAAAGACCTGGCCCAAATGCACACCAGGAATTGGAGGAATACTGGATTTTGCTCCTGTCGCAAGAACTAAATAATCATAAGGCACGGTCTCTTCAAGACCTGAATTAAGGTTACGAATATAAACCTTTTTTTCTTTTCTATCGATTTTTTCGGCTTTAGTTTGAGTAAGGACATTGACATCTTTTTGGTTTCGAAAAAAGTCTGTATCCCTCATCAAGCCATATGAAGTCTTCATCAAGTCATCTAATTGGGGTACAAAGTTACCCACATAAAGTGGTAGTCCACATGCCCCATATGAGATTAGACTTCCTTTTTCTAGAATAGTGATCTCAGCATCGGGATTTACTCGCCTTAAGCGTGCAGCAACTTTAGGACCGATTGCAACTCCACCAACAATAATTACTTTCATGTTCAACTCTCCCCCATTTATTTATTTTTTCACAAGCTAAAGCTTAATGAACTCACAATTTCAATGTCCGGAAAGATCAATGAATCTTGAACAATGGACCATTTCAGATAGTCTGAAATGGTCCATTAAAAGCTTCCAGTTTAAAAACTGTAAGATCCGATTACTCTAGAAACTCTAGGAAAGGTTTTTCCATACTTACCATGGCATTGACCATGAGTTCTACTAAGCCACCATACTGAACGTTGTATTTCTCGGTGACTTCGTAATGTTCCAAAATAGCCCGCATAGCTCCTTTACAGTTAGAACAAGGAGCGCAAATGTATTTTGGAATTGAAGCATCTTCAATCGTATCTTTGAAAGCTCCTAGGATTTGGTTAAATTTCATCCGGGACGCCACTTGATCTCTGAACTGAGGGAAGTTCTGGGAGTTCATAATGGCGAAACCGCTTCCCCCACCACAGCAGTAGTTATCAACTCCATGGGGAGTCATTTCTCTAAACTGAGGAGCAATTGCTCTCAGGATATTCCGTTGAGGTTCAACAATCCCTAATTGTCTCACGACATTACAAGGATCGTGCAGGGTCACAGGGAAGTTATTTTTACTGGGATCAAGTTTTAGTCGTTTGTTCTTGACCATATCCCAAAGCAGTGGCAGACAACTTTCCACTGGAATCTTAGCATCTCCATACGCCATGCGATCACCGACCATCATCGAAGCCTTATGGGCATGTCCACACTCTGCGACCACAATTCGGTTGACTCCAAAATCTTTCGCTACTTTCATCTGCATCAGAGCAATCTGTTTAGCCTGATAATCGTCATACCATAGTCCATAATTGACACTGTCATACCCCATGATTTCACTGCTAAGGGTCCAATTGATGCCTGCTGCATCAAAGAGAAGGGCAAAAGCTACAGGGTTTTCCGGCCATGCCATAAACTCGCCTGCATTATGCAATACTAGTATATCCGCGCCTTTTTTATCGACTGGGAATTTTAACTTAATGCCGAATTTTTCTTCGGTATCTTCTTCCAGAAACTCCAGGGTATCTAAAAAAGCCGGCTTGCCTAGGCCAGTCGAAGAACCGGTCTTAATCTGAAGCATCGTACCTTTTGTATGCAGAGGAGTCGGCGCAATGCCCATTTCTTGGCTGAAAATCTTACGAATTTCTTTGGTAAGGATGGCATTATCCAAGCCCAGGGGACAGGTCTGAGCACAGCGTCGGCAGAGATTACAGCGATAGGCTAATTCCCCCAAACGAGCAATTGTCTCCCAATTTACATCGATATCTGCGCCAACAAAGCTGCCCAGCAGTTTTCCACTCGTGGTAAAATACTTTTTCAAAATTTTGCGCAGGACCTCGGAACGATAAATTGGTCGGTACATCTCGTTGTTCCCCGAGGCCGAATATATATGACAGGCGCCTGAACAAGTATCGCATTTAGCACAGTATTCAAAGGACAATAAGAGCGGTTGTAGTACTCCATTATTAGCATCGGAAAAGATTTTTTCTAAGCCGCTGAGGAACTTCCGGACAAACTCGTCTTCTTCCTCTTTAGATTTGGGACGAACTAAGGTATCGATACCAACATAACCATCTAGCGACGTACAGTATTTTTCTTTCCAGGCAGGCTTAGGATCCGTGAGCGGGGGTTCCATTCCGGGTTTATCATAGGGCGCTAATAAAGGCATTAACTGATCAAGTTCCAGTTTAATCAGTTGCTCATCCGATCGTCCCATATCTTTTGGACGTAAATCTTTTTGATTTATCATACTTAGATCCCCTTTTCCATATAGTTAATCCTTAAGAATTGGAAGATTGGACGTTATTACTTGGATACGGTCGGTGGCTTGATATGAGGGGCAGACCAAGAGGTGGTTGGGCGAAAAGTCGAAGCTTTTTTGACCTTTTGCTCAACTTCACTGCCTTTAAGATTAGGATTATTATCCCATAGAACCGTATGGAAGGTAAAATACTTCCCAACATAGTGACTCATCTTACTGATAGGAATATAAGTTAGCATAATTCCAACCAAAATTATGTGTAAGGTGACTAGGCCACTGGCTTCAAAAGGCGTAAACGTGATGAGGTTCGAAGTTACTACTCGGGCAGTATGAAAGGATAAATCACTGCCCCAGGTGAGAACCCCTGTGAACAGAGCTGCAAAAAGCAGTAAAAGGTTAAAGTATTCTTGTGGAGTTGTGTATTTTTTCAAGGTATTATCGAACATCCTGCGCAGAAATAATAATCCAGCCCCTAAAGTACCTACTGCGAGCCCGCAAATCCCAGTAACAAGCGATAAATAGTAAATTAATAGACCCCAAATACTTGGACTATTCGCAGCTACACTAATTCCATTGATGGCAGTCACCGCTCCTACGACCAATAATATGGTCCAAGCCATGAGCAGGTAAATCCCTAAGTGCAAGGCATAAGAAATCCACCAAAAAGGTCGTTGGTTTTCAAACAACTTTTTGATGAAAAGAATCTCTTTTAACATTTCTATGACTTCCCTCACATGAGAAACTTCGTGAGGCTTACTCCACCACGCTACTTCCTCATAATAGGAACCCCCATGTTCAAACCCTTTTTCTTTAGGTACAGGATAGAGTTCCATTC
>LADV01000029.1 GCA_000961805.1 Peptococcaceae bacterium BRH_c23
GATCTTTTGAATGTGTGGCTTAAGGATGAGACGTGGAGCAGGCAAGCTCGTCCCGGCGGAGATTCGCAGTAAGGAATGGTGGATGATGATAAGCATCGATAATCGCCTGTAAGCATGATAAAATATAATCATATGATTAATCGTTACATAGAAACTCAAGGTAAGACTGAATAATACTATAGATATCACCTTTGTCCCAGTGTTGGAACAAGCGATCCTTATTAATAAAACTTTTGGATGTTACGACTCATATATTATCAAATGCTCGCCAATAGGAAAACATTATAAGAAGAATAAAGTCGACAAGAAGTTTGAAGCAGCAGAGATACTCTCAGCCGATTATAAGAAAGAATTTCGTGGTTTAAAAAGAAATGGACAGTCTTATCAATATCAGAAAGCATATTAATAGTGGTACTGGAGACAGAAACGGTGAAAGACGGGGAGGTGGCTATTTATGAGATCATTTAATACACTTTTACTTAAGGAAATGAAGCTAGAAAATCTATTGTCTTTTGGGAGTCAGCCTACTAAGCTTGCACTGAAGAATTTAAATGTCATAATCGGACCCAATGGTTCAGGGAAGTCGAACTTAATTGATGCTGTCAGTCTACTACAGGCAGCACCTACTGCATTAGCTGTACCCATACGGAAAGGTGGAGGTATACGCGATTGGCTTTGGAGAGGTTCGAATGAGATACCTACAGCATTATTGGAAGTCATTACACCTCCGGCAACGAAAGGAAACATAGATTTACGCTATCAATTTGCCTTTACTGCTTCAAATCAACGTTTCGAATTAGTCGATGAAAGTTTGGAGAATATTCAACCTTATGCTGATCAGCCTGATCCGTATTTCTACTATCGCTATCAGAATAAGCACCCCGTACTGAATAACGTAAATAAACAAAAGCGAACTCTAAGACGGGAAGATGTAGATCCAGAGCAGTCGATACTATCACAACGCAAAGATCCCGATCAATATCCAGAGTTGACCTGGCTTGGCAAACAGTTCGAAGCGATCCGTATCTACCGAGAGTGGAGCTTTGGGCGCAAAGCAATATTGAGACAACCTCAAAGTGCAGATGCACCGAACGATTATTTGCTTGAGGATTGTTCAAATCTAGGTCTGGTTCTCAATAAGTTGCGGGGAAATTATAAAGCTAAAAAACGTATTTTGGAATTAATGTACGACTTCTATGAAGGTATTGAAGATTTTGATATTAAAGTAGAAGGTGGGACTGTACAACTCTTTTTACAAGAAGGAGAGTTCATGATACCTGCTACGCGTCTTTCCGATGGAACGCTTCGATTTTTATGTCTTTTAGCAATTTTGTGTAATCCAGATCCGTCTCCCTTGATATGTATTGAGGAGCCAGAATTAGGAATTCACTCAGATATCATCCCAACTATTGCGAAGCTCTTAAAAGAGGCGTCAAAAGTTACCCAAATCATTGTCACTACACATTCAGAAGTGCTGGTGGATGAACTAACTGAGACACCCGAATCGGTACTAGTCTGTGAAAAACATGAAGGCTCAACTCAATTACGGCGTTTGGAAAAAGATTTACTGGAAGACTGGCTAAAGAGATATTCTCTTGGAGAACTTTGGCGCAAAGGCGAAATTGGAGGAAACCGATGGTAAGTCGTCAGCAATACGCTACTGTTAAACTCTATATAGAAGGCGGGGGAGAACAGAATCGTCTTAAAAGAGAATGTCGCCGTGCTTTTGCTTCGTTTTTTGAGAGCGCTGGTTTCCGTGGAAGGATGCCACGACTAGTTGCTTGTGGTTCACGTAATGAGGCATTTAGAGATTTTTGTAGTTCGCAGAAAAGTGCCGATCGATCGAATGAAATAGCTTTTTTGCTTGTAGACAGTGAGGATGCTGTATTGGGAGATCTGCAAAACAGGCCGTGGGAACACCTTAGAAACCGCGATCAATGGGTGCAACCAGAGACAGCAACCAATGAACAAGTTCATCTCATGATTCAGTGCATGGAAAACTGGTTTTTGGCTGATAAGGAAGCACTTAGACGTTTTTTTGGACAAGGGTTTAACTCCAACGCTCTACCCAATAATAGTAACATCGATAGAATTGTCAAGTCGGATGTTTTTAGGAGTCTTGAGAACGCAGACGCTGGATTAAGTTTATGCAGAAGATCCTGCCGGAAATTCTTTTAGGTAAAGGTTCTTTAGGGCATTCATTGACCGCGGTGGAACGGACAATGCTAACCATGCTTCACTATACCATGTGGGGCAAGGGGCTGAGTGATTTGGGAAATAGGTTCGCTTCTATAGAAGAGGCGATATATTGGGCTATTAATGATCCGCGGCTTTACCAGGAACTGATGGATTTGCTGGACTTTCAACTCTGTAAGATCAATTTTGTCGATAAGCCTTTAGCGGGTTTTGAGGATGAATTCCCACTGGACTTATATTGTGCTTATACCTTTGATCAGATTTTAGTGGCTCTGGGAAAACATACGGAACAAAAGAGGAGTTCATTTCGAGAAGGATTTCTCTACCTAGCTGAGAAGAAGCTGGATGTTCCTCCCAAGTCACCTGGTACTTCCCACAATTTGTCGAACCCATTATGGGGTTGGTTGTTATTTGAAGTGGCTTAAAGTTGATCAATAATGCAGTACAATGGATCTGTCCCGCCGTGTATTAACCATCCCGATTAATCTTGAATGCATTGAATAAGAATAGGATCGTCGAACTCTCTGAGTCAGCTATGACGAGCGGATTGGAATGGAATATTAAGCTATCACAATATGACTCAGGGGATATTCTGGAGAAAATCCCGCTACCTTTGAAGGATATTGGAATAATCTTGAGTTTACATTCTTTATTTGCCTCTATCCAATCTTTTAACTCGAAGGATTTGACTGAGGTTACTTCGCCTGATTTCTATGATTATATTGTGATTGACGAATTCCATCATGCTGCAGCCCCATCCTACCAAGAACTTTTAGAGTATTATAAACCGAAAGTGTTACTTGGACTGACGGTAACTCCAGAGAGAGCGGACGGACAAAGCATCTATACATATTTCGAGGGCAGTGTTGCTGACAAAATCTGTTTATGGGAAGTCATTGAGCGGAAATTGCTCAGCCCTTTTCATTATTTTGGTGTGATAGATAATGTTGACCTTAGTCAGGTTCAATGGGTTGCTGAAAAATACGATGAGCGGGAGATAGAAAATCACTATGTATTCGAAAAAGCCATTGCCCAAAAAAGAATTGGTTATGTAATCAACACCATGGGGCGATATTGTCTTGAGAAGTAGGATAGAAGTGGAAGACACACTAAGGAATAAAAGAAGCTGATAAGAAACTTGTTTTATATTTCATACGCGTGACTTTACGAATAACATGATCCCCCAAACCAGCATTTCATTAAGACTAAGGATAGCCTTCCCAGTTTTATGGCGATTACTGGTTCTAAATGCACCTCAGCAGAATTCCATATAATTTCCATCAAACCGGCTTCTACCAATAAAACGCACCTAGCCCTAGGTGCGTTTTATTGCTTTTTGCAGTTAATCCGTATTAAATGGGTAATACCAAATTTACCTTTTACAGTCTGCTCATTTTCAAGTTCATATTGCCGAATCATTGTAATATCTGCTTCGTACTCAGCCAGAGCTTTTGCATCACGGATGTTTTCCTTGTTAATTAATATATCCGTTCCTTTATAACAATAGATTGACTGTCGATTTTCTAAAGGGTCATAAGTTGAAAAGCCACTACCCATTTCATCGTCCAAATTTAGCAGAGTGCCTTTCCTTTATCCTCGCAACTGCCTCTCTGCTGGTAATTTTATCTTCAAGGTACTGTTTGCCGAGTGCCTGAGCATGTAAACTTGGTTGTAATCCTTCCGTCGCCATTGAAGCCCCAACACTGGAAATTACTCTTTTATGATTCCTTACACCCTTTATAACACTCGTTTTCAAAGCGATTCACCTCTTAGGATTATTATACGCAAATCCATGATAAAGACAATTTATTAACCTACGTTCAGCTCAAAATTAACGGTGCAAGTAATCGACTTGCCAACCAATGGCAAGTCAATTACAGTTAGGCTTATCTTGTGGTCTTTATCGCGACGTGATAGACAGAACAGCGCTGCACCTTAATGCTTACATATATACGAAAGACTCTTAGCATCTGTAACTATTGCTGGCTTTCCAAGCTAATACCTTATTCAATATGGACTTAACATCTTCTTTTTGGACAGGCTTGGACAGTATCTGAAGTGGAGAAGCGGTCATAAAAGCATTTAGCTCATCGGAAGCCGTTGCAAAAACAATATGGCAAGCAGTATTGTCGCGCCGAATATATAAAGCCGTTTCCAGTCCGGTCATTTCTTTCATATAGTTATCAAGGAAGAAAAGATCAAAAAATTCCTTATCCTCGTTGAATTTTTCAATAAGTGTTTCTCCGCTATCAAATTGATAAAGATTGAACCTGACGTCATTTTCAGTTTCATATTCTTGAATCAGTATCATCAGATACTTACGCAGGATGAGCTTGTCGTCACATATGCCAATGTTTAACAATGTAATTCTCCTTCCTCAACTATTTCTGGACAGTAATGAATTAAAAATTGCGGTATAACAACAATATTATATCTCCATACTGCGTATTCTTGCAATTCCATTTTAGGTAGAATTAGATAAAATATTGTTGTATCTAATGGAGGAATCATATGCCCCCTATCAGCAGCAAGTCATATACCAAGGAAGAGAATCAATTTTTGAAGAATATAGGCTTTAAAATTCAATTTCTTCGGAAGCAGCGAGGCCTCAGTCAGAGTGAGCTTGCCGAAAAATCGGAATTGAGTTATACCACCATTAGCCATCTTGAAAGCACATCTGTCTATGGTTTATCTGTTGTTGCCATTTACAGAATCGCCATAGCCCTTGACGTTGATCCGAGCCAACTTCTAATGTTTAAGTAGTTATTAAGATTAACGCTTTGATTCGCTATTATAGATTGAATTATTAATTGAAGTCGGCATCTAGCCGTTACGAAGCTCTACGAAATATAGTGAGTAAGATTTAGTGTAATCTTACTCACTTAGAAGCATATGCATCGAGCCTTTCGGCGCGAGGCATATGCTTGCTTGAGGTTGTCGTTACTACAATTCTTGGGAGGGAAGGCTTCCCTGCGGTCAACCTTCCCCAGTGCTCGAGCT
>LADV01000010.1 GCA_000961805.1 Peptococcaceae bacterium BRH_c23
GCTGAGAAAATCATTCGTCAGAAGCTTGACATGAAGGGTCAAGGAGAGCTCATTGAACAATTCATTCAAGAAGTAGGGGAAATGCAATGATAAATGGATCACTTGCTCGAAGGTACTCCCAAGCCTTGTTTGAAATCGCCTCCGAGACGTCCCTGGATTCGATTGATAGCGATCTGCGAGAACTTACAAAGCTCGTTGAAGAAAATGCAGAGGTTAAAGGGGTATTGCTTCATCCGCATATTTCGCTCAGCGTCAAGAAGTCGATTATGGAAAAGTTATTGGGAGAAGATTTTGGCGAAGTAACGCGTCGTTTCTTTTACTTGTTGATTGATCGGAAAAGGGAGAATCTCTTACCGCTCATTCAACGTGAGTTTTCTCGACTGGCGGATGAAGCGCGCCAAGTTGTGGAAGCGAAAGTAGCCAGCGCCATAGAACTGAGTACTACTCAGCTTGACGATCTCAAGAAGTCCATTAAGCGAATGACAGGGAAAGACGTCCGCATCATCAGCGAGGTTAGAGCTGAACTCATTGGTGGGATTCTTGTGCAGGTCGGAGATCGCGTGATGGATGGCACCATTGCCCATGCTTTGAACCGAATGCGTGTGGAGTTACGTAGAAACTCAGAGAAACCTCAGGAAGTAGGGGTGAAATAACAGGATGAACTTGCGTCCAGAAGAAATAAGTTCTATTATCAAACAACAAATCGAGAACTATGAGACGTCTGTCGATATCGTCGATGTGGGAACCGTTATCCAAGTTGGAGACGGAATTGCCCGCGTTTATGGCTTAGAAAAGGCCATGGCTGGTGAACTCTTAGAGTTTCCAAACAGCGTTTACGGTATGGCGATGAACCTTGAAGAAGACAATATCGGTTGCGTTATTCTTGGCTCTTTCTTAGGAATTAAAGAAGGAGATCAAGTCAAGAGGACTGGTCGGATCGTGGAAGTCCCAGTGGGCGAGGCTTTGATTGGTCGAGTCGTTAATGCACTAGGACAACCCATTGATGGCAAAGGAGAAATCGTGACAAGTAAGTTTCGTCCGATTGAATCCATAGCCTCCGGCGTTGTATCTCGAAAATCCGTCCATGAACCTGTGCAAACGGGTCTGAAATCAATTGATGCTATGGTACCTATTGGTCGCGGTCAGCGTGAGTTGATCATTGGTGACCGTCAAACTGGTAAAACCGCAGTGGCCATCGATACCATTATCAACCAAAAAGGGCAAGACATGATTTGTGTTTATGTCGCAGTCGGACAAAAAGCATCGACAGTTGCCAGCGTTGTTAAGACGCTAGAAGACCACGATGCCATGAAGTTTACCATTGTGGTAGCAGCTACTGCATCTGAACCTGCACCGATGCTCTTTATTGCTCCTTATGCTGGCTGTGCAATGGGCGAGGAGTTCATGTATAATGGCAAACATGTCTTGATTGTTTACGATGACCTTTCTAAACAAGCGGTGGCATATCGTGAACTATCCCTGCTTCTAAAACGCCCACCCGGACGTGAAGCATATCCTGGAGACGTTTTCTATCTGCACTCTCGCTTATTGGAGCGAGCAGCGAAGCTGTCGGATGAACTTGGTGGCGGGTCGATGACTGCGCTCCCAGTGATTGAGACTCAAGCGGGTGACATGTCAGCCTATATTCCTACGAATGTGATTTCCATCACAGATGGTCAGATCTTCCTCGAAGCTGACCTCTTCAACGCTGGCTTCCGGCCTGCAATTAATGTTGGTATTTCCGTCTCACGGGTAGGGGGTTCCGCACAAATCAAAGCGATGAAGCAAGTCGCAGGACAACTTCGTTTGGATCTCGCTTCATATCGTGAGTTGGCAGCCTTTGCTCAGTTTGGATCGGACTTGGATAAAGTCACCCAAATGCGACTCACGCGTGGTCAGAGGACACTGGAAATTCTTAAGCAGGGTCAGTATTCACCTTGCCCTGTTGAAGAAGAAGTTGTAGTAATCTACGCGGCAGTTAAAGGCTTTATCGACGAAATTGACGTAGATAAGATCGGGAAATTTGAAGAAGAATACCTGCGCTTCATGCGCTCCGTGAAGGCTGACCTGATGGAGAAGATTCGAACTGAGAAGGCACTCTCTAAGGAAATGATCGCCGAGCTTGAAAAAGCGATTAATGAGTTCAAGCAGGGGTTTTTGGCCTAGAATAAAAAGGAGTAGGTGAATGAGGTGGCAGGAACACAAGATATTCGTCGTCGGATTCGCAGTGTTCGCAATATGCAGCAGATCACAAAGGCGATGAAAATGGTTTCCGCGGCCAAACTCAGAAAAGCCCAACTAAAACTTAACGCTGCCCGCCCCTATGCTCGCCAATTGCAAGGGGTCTTAGAACGCCTTGCACAGGCTCCAGTGGATGTCCTTCATCCGCTCTTGAAAAAAAGGCCAGTGCAAAAGGTAGTTTATGTGCTAATAACATCGGACGGTGGTCTTTGCGGAGGGTACAATGCGAACCTCATACGCAAGACTAGTGGGCTGATTTCTGAATCACAGCAGCCGGTTAAGTTGGTGACTGTAGGCCGCAAAGGTCGAGATTTCTTCCGACGCGGTAAAATTGAGTTTTTGGCTGAGTATACGAAACTCGGGGATAACCCGAGTTATAACCAAGCCAAAGAGATTGCCCAGGAAGTGGTTCGCCTTTATGAGCAGGGCGAAGCAGATGAGGTGTATATCCTATATACCGAATTCGTCTCAGCGATGACCCAGAGGCCCTCGCAAATCAAAATCCTTCCGATCGAACAACCTGAAGGGAAACAAGGCAAACAGTACATTTTTGAACCGTCTGCTGAAGACATTCTAAACAGTCTGTTGCCGAAGTATATTGAAACGCAGATCTTTCGGACGATCTTAGAAGGAAAAGCGAGTGAGCAAGGGGCTCGAATGACGGCAATGAGTTCGGCTACGGATAATGCCAAGACTATGATTGATAAGCTGTCGCTGGCGATGAACAGAGCCCGACAAGCAGCGATCACGACAGAAATATCCGAAATCGTCTCGGGAGCAGCTTCCTTAGAATAAGCTGCCGGAAATACCCAAAAAGGAGGTTTCGCGCCTGTGAATATCGGCAAGGTTTTGCAAGTTTTGGGAGCGGTAGTTGACGTTGAGTTTAAGCCCGACCAACTGCCGGCAATATATAGCGCAATTCAGATTAAGGTTCCTGAGCAGAACCTTAACATAACCTTAGAGGTCGCTCAACATCTTGGAAATAATACGGTACGTACTGTTGCAATGTCCTCTACGGATGGCTTGCAACGGGGTATTGATGCAGTCGACACTGGGGCACCCATTACGGTACCTGTGGGCACAGCAACGCTTGGGCGCATGGTTAGTGTCTTAGGTTTGCCTATTGACAACGGAGGAGAAGTCACCTCCGACACCCATTATCCGATTCATCGACCAGCTCCAGCCTTTGCGGATCAAGAGCCTTCGACACGGATTTTGGAAACTGGAATTAAGGTCATTGACTTACTCGCTCCGTACTCTAAGGGTGGAAAAATTGGACTCTTCGGGGGTGCCGGAGTAGGCAAGACAGTACTCATCATGGAATTGATCAATAATATTGCTAAAGAACATGGTGGGCTTTCCGTCTTTGCTGGTGTAGGTGAACGTACTCGTGAAGGAAACGACCTTTGGAACGAAATGAAAGAGTCCGGCGTTATTGACAAAACGGCGATGGTGTTCGGTCAAATGAACGAGCCTCCGGGTGCTCGTCTTCGTGTAGGCTTAACGGGACTAACCATGGCGGAGTACTTCCGCGATGAGCAAGGCCAAGACGTACTGCTCTTTATTGACAACATTTTCCGATTCACACAAGCAGGTTCTGAGGTTTCGGCCTTGCTCGGTCGGATGCCATCGGCGGTTGGATATCAGCCGACCTTGGCTACGGAAATGGGTCAACTCCAAGAGCGGATTACGTCCACTCGCAAAGGATCGATCACTTCGGTACAAGCAATCTATGTGCCAGCGGATGACTTGACAGACCCCGCTCCAGCTACAGCCTTTGCGCATTTGGACGCCACGACAGTTTTGTCCCGTTCAATTGCTGAAATCGGGATTTACCCAGCAGTGGACCCCTTGGATTCTTCATCACGGATTCTTTCTCCTTTAGTGTTAGGAGAAGAACATTATACTGTGGCGAGACGTGTTCAGCAAATCCTCCAAAAATATAAAGAGTTGCAAGATATTATTGCTATTCTGGGTATGGATGAGCTGTCTGAAGAGGAAAAACTGATTGTATTCCGAGCTCGTAAGATTCAACGTTTCTTGTCCCAACCGTTCCATGTAGCAGAAGCATTCACGGGTTCGCCTGGAAAATATGTGCCCTTGAAAGAAACGATTCGTGGCTTTAAAGAAATTGCGGATGGAAAATACGATCACTTGTCTGAGGCCGCCTTCCTTATGGTTGGACCGATCGAAGAAGTGATCGAAAAAGCCAAGACATTGGGGGAATAATCCATGGCAGGAACATTCTCACTCCAAATAGTCTCTCCTGAAGGGAACGTCTTGAAAGAAGATGTTGAGTTTGTTGTTCTTCCCGGTGGAGCAGGTGAATTAGGGATTTTACCGAATCACTCAGCTTTAATCGCGGGACTGGATGTCGGCGTCATACGCTACACAAAAAACGGTGACATCAAACGTGCTGCAATTACGGGCGGGTTTGTTGAAGTCGTTGATAACACAGCGACAGTCCTTGCGGATACGGCTGAACTGGCTGAAGCAATTGATCTCACTCGTGCTGTAGAGGCCAAAGAGCGAGCTGTGAAGCGCTTGGCGGCGCGGAACAATGAAATCGACGTACGTCGCGCGGAGTATGCTTTGCGTCGAGCCGCTGCCCGAATTAGTGCCTCTAGTGACAATAAATAAACAAAGTACGCTGAAGTAGATTCTTTACTAGATCTCTTTAGTAGCCTAACTGCATAAACAAGAAAAGGGTCCCTAATTTGGGCCCTTTTCTTGTTTATGCTAGGGGTCTTGCTAGAGCTTGGCACCAGCAAAATCGTGTTATTAAACTCAGGCTTTCACTAAAGAAAAAAATAAACTCAGGGTATGTTAGCTTTCTCACTATTTGGTAAAACTAAAGTTAAGCTTATAGTATGAGAAAGAGGCCTCAGATGTTTATGGGTTTAACACTGCCGCAATTCCATTTAGCCAGAAAAGGTGTATTATTAATAGTAATAGGTTGCCTTATGCTTATCGGATTTAAGTCTTGGGTTATTGAGGGAGTCTTGCAAAGCAATCAGCCAGTACATTCATCAACTACAGCAGCACCTTTGTTACTTAATAACGGAATGGTGCAGGCACAGGAAGCCGAGGTTAGTATCATACTCTGGTCTGAGGATGGAACAATACCCATTGAACTATGGACACAACGTCCGATGCCAGATTGGAAATGGTCTCATGAAGAACAGCTGACAAAACGTGGGAATAGCGCGGCGACGCTAACTGGACATCGGGTTATTGATAAAACTGAAGAAAGAATGTTATATACTTGGTATACGACGATCTCTCCGATTCTTGCTAAAGAAGGTGTAAAAATCTATTTGGATGAACGGATTCCTGAGGCGATCGATATTTCAGGCTATTTATGTCAATCTAATACCCTTCCATCTCAATGGTTCCTTCTAGATAATATGGTTTCGATCGCAGGGTACCAGAGCAATATAGGTACGAGCGTCATGGCTGGACAAGACAAGATAAATATTCAACTTCTTAGCCGAGGGCAAAATACTGATGGACAGACTGTTTTAGCGATTCCAGCGCTCCTAAAAGAATTCTAGAACCAGCTGGAGAAAAAAGTCGAAATTAAGCAGGAAAAATGGCCTAGCAAAGAGAATATTAACAAGTCGGAAAAATAATCAAAATAGGAAATAATAAAGATAAGAAACTTGGCTGGCGCCAAGCCTTAGCGAAGGGGATCTCATCTCGCCAACGGCACCTTGCCATCTTGGCGATGGTCCCTAAAATCGCCATCACTGCGCTCCAACCTCGAACATCTTTGTTCGAGTCAGAGCTGTGTTCTAGATTCGAACATCCAATTCGAGTCTCGGCCAGAGGCTGCCAAGTTGCACTAAAGTTATACTTTCTGACTAGTACTGAACAGGGGGTGTCTTCAGAATTTGAGTAAGCTCACAATTACAGGCGGCAAACCGCTTGAAGGAACAATCACAGTGAGTGGGGCCAAGAATGCTGTCCTTCCAATAATAGCGGCAAGTTTACTCTGTGCCGAACCCATTCAACTGGATGACGCTCCAGATTTGTTAGATGTTAACATAATGAATCGAGTTATATCGGCATTGGGTGCAAAGGTAGAGCGGAAAGGCTCAACTCTTTACATCCAAGCCCAAGAGATAGATTGTATTGAGGCACCCTACGACCTTGTATCTCAAATGAGAGCGTCTATTGTTACTATGGGACCGCTACTTGCCCGTAAAGGTCATGTTCGTATTTCGCATCCTGGGGGCTGTGCCATTGGATCCCGCCCAATAAATTGGCATTTGAAGGGTTTAGAGGCTTTAGGGGCAGAGGTCAAAATGGATCATGGGTTTTTAGATGTTTCTACTAAGGGTTTAAAAGGTACTCGTATATATCTGGATTACCCTAGCGTGGGAGCTACTCAAAATATAATGATGGCAGCTTCTATGGCCCAAGGAACAACTTTGATTGAGAATGCAGCACAAGAACCCGAGATTGTCGATTTGGCAACGTTTCTGAACGAGATGGGTGGAAAGGTGCGTGGTGCAGGTACCAGTATTATCCACATAGAAGGGGTTCGTGAATTCCATGGTACTACTCATACAGTCATTCCTGATCGTATCGAAGCTGGAAGTTTTCTGCTCCTAGCAGCGGCAACTGGAGGAGACGTCTTAGTTCAAAATGTGATTGCGGATCATCTTAAGCCCTTAATTGCCAAAATGGAGGAAGCAGGAATCCGCATGGTGGAAGAAGGAGACGGTATACGGATAAGGGGAGATGGAATATACAATTCAGTCGACATTAAAACTCAGGTTCACCCCGGTTTTCCCACGGATCTTCAGGCTCCCTTTATGGCATTTCTGACTAGAGCAAGAGGCACAGGGTTAATTACTGAAACTGTTTTTGAAAACCGCTTTATGCATGTCGATGAGCTAAAACGTATGGGAGCGGATATCAAGATTGAGGGTCGGAGCGCCATTGTTCAAGGGATTCAGCGCATAAATGCAGCACCTGTTACGGCGACAGACTTGCGGGCAGGAGCCGCCTTAATCCTGGCAGCCTTAACCGCGGAAGGGACGACAGATATTCGAGGGATTCATCACATTGATCGAGGTTACGAGAAAGTGGAGGAGAAGCTCTCGCGCCTGGGAGCCAATATTACACGCGCGGATTAGGGGTAAAATGAAAGAACAAGAAGTAGATTATTCGATTATTCTACTCTTGTTCTTTTTGTATTCCTAGTATGCCATATTCCATAATCCTTCTGCATAGATTTAAGCAAATGCTTGTACCGCAGGAGGGCTATTATGAAAAAAGAATGGGTTTGGCTCATTGCACTATCACTATGTATTATTTTTATAATACCCTGGAGTGTTGTACGTTGGCAAACAGAGCAGGAATTAGAGAATGATGTGCAAATACGGGTTTTGATGCCCAATGGAGGGGTTGAAACACTCTCACTTGAGGATTATCTCATAGGCGTGGTTGCTGCAGAGATGCCTGCCGAATTTGAGGTCGAAGCCCTAAAAGCTCAAGCAATTGCAGCCCGGACCTATGCTGCAAAAAAGTTAAGCCAAAATAAACTAATCGATGCGAACTATGATGTAGATACGACGGTACTAACACAGGTATGGTTATCTGATACTCAGATGAAGAATCATTGGGGATGGCTTAACTACTGGAGGTATCGGAGTAAATTAGAAAAGGTTGTTGTGGCTACGCGTGCGCTGGTTCTCGTATCAAAAGGGGAATATATCGATGCTCTTTACCATAGTAGTAGTGGAAGAAAGCCCACTGAACGGTCGGAAGAAGTATGGAATTCATCCCGTGACTATTTGCAAAATGTTAGTTCGGGTGAAGAAGATCCACAACGTTATGTCAAAACAGTGACCTGGACACCTCAGGAACTTTATAAGAAACTGGGAATTAAAGATTTACCGAGAGCTTTTACTTCAGGGGATTTCCAAACTATAGGTCGAACGTCGGCCGGAAGAGTAAAAAGCGTACGAGTGTTGGGAAGAGTCTATCAAACGACCCAACTCCGTACCTTAATGGGACTCTCGTCAACAGATTTAGAATGGGTTGTACAACCAGATCGCCTGACAATCACGACATATGGTAACGGACATGCAGTGGGAATGTCACAGTGGGGAGCCAACGATTTAGCCAAAAACAATAGCAATGCGGAGGAAATACTGGCTCATTATTATCCAGGAACAAAGCTAATGAAGTTAGGTTATATGCAGTAAACTTTCTAACTACAATAGTATTGAGGATACTGGTTTGTCTAAAAAAATATTATTGGGCAAGGCTAGTATAGAGGTGAGTCAATTGAAAAATCGTAAACTTTCTACAAGCGGGGTTTTAGTTTGGAGCTTTTTCATTCTTATAGGGAGCTTAATTGTATACATAGGATATCGAAGTACACTGTCAGAATCTGTCCATAATAGGTCGCCAATAACTAATCAAGTAGCTCGAGCCGTGTCAGTCAATGCAGTTCCGAATACAGGAACTGCAGGAGAAAACGAACTATTGCAAAGTGAGACGGAAGACCGCCCAAATATCAACCAAGAAGATCAAGAAACACAGAAAGAGTTAATGCTTGTATATGGGGAGAATAATAATGAAAAGGTTTGGGGACTAAAGGATGCACCTTGTCCAGTAAATGGAAATGTCTTGCGAGGAATCGGTAATTATTATTCTGAGTCTTTTGGGGATTATCACTTTCATGCAGGTGTTGATTACGCAGTATTAGAAGGAACCGTGATTCGGGCTACGCAAGGAGGAAAAGTTACCTTTTCAGGGTTGGATCCTTTACTTGGTCAAAAAGTAACTCTAGACTGCGGAGAAGGTTGGTCGGTCACATACGGCGGACTAGATAACCTTCGGGTTAAAGTAGGGGAAACGGTAGAGGCACATGATGCGCTAGGTCAAGTGGGATTGTATCCGGGAGCGGAAGGGGTTAGTGATCAACCACAACTTCATTATGAACTATGGCATGAGAATGAAATTCAAAGGCCTGAGCACAATTAACCGACGGAAGACCGTCGGTTATTGTATGTAGTATCAGAACGGTCTCTATTTATTGATTAGACTCATTCTGTACAAGCGATGTCTCGTCGAGTTATTAAACTTCTTGAAAAATCGGAATTATCATGGGACGCCTCTTGGTCTTATTATAAAGTTGTCTGCTCACTGCATCCCTAACGTGATTTTGTAAAATGTGTGTTTCACGAATACCATTCTGAAAACCTCTAGCTATGGTCTGTCTAGTGATTGCTTTTACCTCATCGAGCATTAAGTTGGACTCTCGAACATAGACAAAACCACGAGTGACAACATCTGGTCCCGCTAATATGGTGGAAGTTGCGCTATTGAGTGCCAAAATGATGATCAAGATTCCATCTTGGGATAAGAGCGTTCGGTCTTTCATAACACTATTTCCTATATCCCCGATTCCCAAGCCATCAATAAAAATTCGCCCGGCTATCACATTATCAGCTAGCCTTGCCCCATGACGAGTAAACTCGATAACATTGCCAATCTCGGCAACAAACGTATTTTCGCGTGGAATCCCTAGTTGCGCAGCTAGTTCAGCATGTTTCATAAGCATGCGGTATTCTCCGTGGACAGGTATAAAGTACTTAGGTTTTACCATGCTGATCAGTAGTTTAAGCTCTTCTTGGCTGGCGTGACCAGAAACATGCATCTCCGAGACGGATTCATAGATGACTTTGGCCCCTAACTTGAAGAGCTGATCAATATTGCGAGAGACTGCTTTTTCATTTCCAGGGATGGGAGAAGCTGATAGAATCACTGTATCTCCTGGATAAATGGAAATCTGACGATGGCTATGGGCCGCCATGCGGGTTAGTGCAGCCATCGGCTCGCCCTGACTACCTGTCGTAAGGATGCATACTTGATCGGCAGGTAAACGCATGGCCTCGTCGACGTCAATGAGAGTACCTTCTGGGACATCGAGATACCCAAGCTCTGAGGCTATGTCAACAACATTGATCATGCTTCTACCGACAGTAGCGACTTTGCGATGGTATTTGAAGGCGGCGGAGATCGCTTGCTGAAGCCGATTGACATTAGAGGCAAAACTGGCGAAAATAATGCGCCCCTCAGCATCCGCGAAGGCCTTGTCAATGTTTTCTCCTACAACTCGCTCAGACTGTGTAAATCCTGGGCGTTCAACATTCGTACTGTCAGACATCAGGCAAAGAACTCCGTTATCCCCAAGTTCTGAAAACTTTGGTAAGTCAAGGACCCCCCCGCTCACCGGGGTATGATCCAGTTTAAAATCGCCAGAGTGAACGATGGTTCCTAGAGGGGAATGAATAGCCAAACCAACAGCGCCAGGGATGCTATGGCTGACATTTATAAAGTCTACGCTGAACGAACCTAGTTTTATAGTATCTCGGGGCTGAATTACCTGGGTGGTTACTTGTCCCAATTTAGCTTCAGTTAGTTTGTATTGAATTAAACCGATTGCAAGACGTGTTCCGTAAATAGGAACGTTCAAATGTCTCAATAAATAGGGTAGTCCCCCGATATGATCCTCATGACCATGAGTAATTAGGATTCCCAGGATCAGGTCTTTGTTCTCAATGAGGTAAGTATAATCTGGGATAACGAGGTCGACTCCTAACATATCATCGTCAGGAAACGCTAGACCCGCATCGATTATCAAGATCTGATTGTTATAGCGGATGGCGGTTGTATTCTTTCCGATTTCCCCGAGTCCACCGAGGGGAATAATTTGTAGTTTGCTTTCGTTGGTCAAGAAATAGTACCTCCTGCTAAAAATTTGACTCTCTGCCTTCTCGAAGGTGAATTCTAGTCACTTTGGGCTCCTAATAAAAAGGGACAGCTACGCATTTAACAAGCCAGGTGACGGAACACCGACCTTGTTAGTGCTACTTATCCCTACTAGGTGAATTCTTATGTGTCATCTGTCTAATCCCTATAAAACCCCTCGATAGAGGTTATTAGGAAGCTTATAAGAATACGTAAAAATACAAACGCCCACGGTATTTAAAGGTATTCTTAAGGAGTATCATGTCCGTCCGAACCCAATCAATAATCTTACTATATCGTATTGAAATAGTATGTGCAAGATTTTTGCCAGAAGTTGTCCTAGGAAGTGTGCGCTTAAGGGCCTGTCCCTACTAACGCTGTCAGATATCAACCTTGAATATATACCATATTTAGGATAAAATAAATCAAGATGAAAGGGTGGAATTTTAAAGAGATCAAGTATTAGCTAAGAATTTTCAATTAAGGTAGGTGAGAAACTTATGGCTAATGATGTGCGTTGGAAGCAAAGACATGATAACTTCAGAAAAGCAATTTCGCAATTAAAGGAGTTTATCGAAAAACCTGAACTCAATAAATTCGAAAAACAAGGTTTGATCCAATGCTTTGAATATACCTTTGAGCTTGCGTGGAAAACTATGAAGGATTATCTTGAGGAGCAAGGTTTTAACATAAAAAGTCCAAGAATGGCTATTCAGACAGGGTTTCAGATAGAGTTGTTGCAGGATGGGCATGTATGGATTGATGCGCTCGAAAAAAGAAATCTCATGGCCCATACTTATAATGAGAATTTGACAATTGAAGCAGAACGGCTTATTCGTACAGCTTACTATGGGATGTTGCAAGAGCTTTTTTCCACTTTGGAGGGCATGGTATGAATTTCGGACTTCGAGAAGAGGATTTGTCCCATATTATCACAACTATGAAGCAATTTTCTGAGATCGAAAAGGCGGCAATCTTTGGCTCTCGTGTAAAGGGAAATTATAAGCCTGGCTCCGATGTGGATATTGCGATTTGGGGAAATAAAATTTCCTTTTCAACGTTATCAAGGCTTCATGCCATTTTAGAAGAAGAAAGTCCAATGCCATATTTCTTTGATATAGTGGATTACTCGCATTTGAACCATAAAGACTTGAAAGGACATATTGACAGAGTAGGAATAGTATTTTTTACTAGAGATTTAGCTTAATTATAATCGTTTTCTAGGTATCGGTTAGCAAACTGGTACCGTTTATAATTTTGATTAGGTTATTGATTTGGTAAGGCTTCATGTGCTAATTATTCCATCCATATCAAGGATGCCTCGATCGATGTGAACCAATTTGAAA
This sequence comes from Peptococcaceae bacterium BRH_c23, assembly GCA_000961805.1. Next base: position 12,360 of record LADV01000010.1, read on the forward strand.
GACTGTTGCAAAAGGCATCTGACATGAATGATAGCGCTTCACTTAAGAGGCTGTTTGGGTATATAGTGGAGATTATCTGGAGGAGGAAGGTTCGCTCAGAGTTCAGTGAGTTTTGCTACTAAAGATTGCCGTATTATAGTTTGAAGCGAGGTAGCGGTAGTTATTCTACAGTATTTACCAACAGAGGACATCCTTTTACGGATGTCTTTTTTGATTGAGCACGCATATAAATGTACTACACTTGTGGACGAAGGAGGGCTCTGCGTGCAAGAATATATACGTAAACGGGTGCTCGATATTGGGACTTACATATTAGAATCGAGTGCGACCGTTCGGCAAACGGCTGATGTCTTCGGAGTATCGAAAAGTACGGTTCATAAAGATGTTACGGAAAGATTGCCCCTGGTAAACGAGAAGTTATCTATGGAAGTTAAGCACATTCTGGAGACCAACAAAGCTGAACGACATATACGAGGAGGCGAGGCTACAAGAAAAAAATATCAAGAAAACTAGCTTATAAGCATAATGTGAAGTAAAATGGATCATGAAGAATTTAAAAAAAACTTGCCATAACTAAAGGGATTATCAAATTAATCACGAATAATTTTAGAAGTACTAACTTATAATAGCGAATCTCCCGAAAGGGAGATTATGCTATTTGTTTATAGTCTATTCAGATGGACAAGCTACAGAGGACGAAAGGGGTATCTCTACTCATGTTTGGAATGGATTTTGGGATAGATTTAGGAATAGATTTGGGGACAGCCAGTGTTTTAGTGTACGCCAAAGGAAAAGGAATTGTCTTACACGAGCCTTCGGTGATTGCAATCGACCGTAATAACAATAAGCGAATAGCCGTTGGTGAAGAAGCGAGATTAATGATTGGTCGAACACCTGGAAATATTGTGGCTGTGCGCCCAATGCGTGATGGAGTCATTGCAGATTATCAGACTACAGAACTAATGTTAAAATACTTTCTCGAAAAAGCAGGCGCGAAGCGTTGGCCATTTTACAGAACGCGAGTTGTTGTGTGTATTCCTTCTGGGGTAACAGAAGTTGAGCAAAGAGCTGTAAAACAAGCAGCCTACCAGGCTGGTGCTAAAGATGTTAAAGTAGTGGAAGAACCCTATGCGGCAGCCTTGGGAGCAGGACTGGATATTTCTGGACCTACAGGAAGTATGGTCGTAGATATTGGGGGAGGAACAACCGATATTGCAGTACTTTCGCTCAACGGTATAGTGGCGAAACGCAGCCTTCGGGTCGGTGGAGATAAATTTGATGAGGCAATTAGCCGCTATATCCGACGTGAGCATAATCTCATGATAGGAGAGCGTACGGCTGAAGAAATTAAGATTGCGGTTGGCTCAGCTATTTCAGAGGGCCGTCCCTGCGTGGACATTGATGTGCGAGGTCGGGATTTAATTACGGGTTTACCCAAGACGATTAAAGTCAATTCCCGAGAGTGTTATGTGGCCCTTGAGGAATCCATTGATGCGATTGTTGCTGGGGTTAAAGAAGTATTGGAGCGGACCCCACCTGAATTATCGTCGGATATTCTTGATAAAGGGATTATCATGACAGGCGGAGGGTCATTAATGTACGGTTTCGATATCCGGTTGGCTCGTGAGACAGGATTGCCTGTGAGTATTGCTGAGGATCCTATTTCATGCGTGGCCTTAGGCACTGGCAAATTATTAAACGGAAAGTTTTAGAGCAGAAAACAGGTTTAATAAACGTAAAAATATCCCGAAATGGTCCGAGGCTAGTGGCTGGATCCGAAATGAGAAATCTTATTCGGGTAAGGTCTTCTTACCTTGGACTTTATCATTCTCAGTAGACCCAAGGAAGTGGAAATCTAACTTAGAGAGCATGCGAGAAGAATTGCCTCAATGAGTGCAGAGGATAGGACGTTACGAAACTTCCTTAGAAAGGAAAGGTACCATGAGAGTTGATATTCTCGGAATTACCGTAGATACATATTCCATGCCAGAGACTGTGGAGAAAATTCGAGAGTCGGTTGAAAATCAGATTAAGATTCGAGTGGTGACAGCCAATCCTGAAATGATCTATGCATCTGGCTACAATCAAGGACTGAAGAGACTGATTAATTCTGCAGATGTTGTGACGGCTGATGGGATTGGTGTGGTTTGGGCCGCCCGGCGATTAGGAACTCCAGTACAGGAAAGAGTAACCGGGATAGATTTAGTCCAGTCGATATTCCCTGTGGCTAATGACCAGCAATGGCGGCTCTTCTTTTTAGGAGGGAAACCCGGCGTAGTCGAAAAAGCCATAAAACAGGTAGTTCAAAAATACCCCGGAATTATTTTAGAAGGACATCACGGATACTTTAGTTTGGCTGAAGAAACTCGTGTATTAGAAGAGATCCTAAGGTTTCAACCGGATGTCTTACTCGTAGGATTGGGTGCACCTCGTCAGGAATATTGGCTTGCTGAACATCCTGGATTAGCAACGGTAAGTATAGGGGTAGGCGGAAGTTTCGATGCACTCGCTGGGATCGTGATCCGTGCACCTAAACGTCTCCGAGAACTTCATCTAGAGTGGCTGTATCGTCTGTGGAAAGAGCCCTGGCGTTGGAAACGCCAAACCGTTCTACCACGCTTTGTAATAAAAGTGTTATTACAGGGAATGGGCCCCAAGACCCCTTAAAAGAGAAAAATCATTTCGTATAGGAAATTAGGAGGAAGGAAAAAGATGCCGGAATGTGAAAAACAATGGCAGTGGCAGCGTTTGAAAGAGGACTCAGAAGCCCGAGAGGATTTCTTAGCAAAATCTCAAACGTTTATTCGTCATGTATCTAGCCAAGTGTGTTTTCGCACTCTGGAATGGGGACGAGATGACGAATTATCGGAAGCCTTAATTGCTTTTAATAATGCGATAGATCTGTTTGTAGAAGATAAAGGAGTCCCTTTTTTAGCCTATGCTAGAGTTTTGATGAAACGCCGCTTGATTGATTATTATCGTAGGCAGCGTCTGCGGCAAGCAATTTCTCTCGATCAAGAGGACATTGGGCGAGGGATCGATATTCATCTTGGGTTAGATGAGTATTACGCGCGGGAACAGAGTGGTGAGAGGGCTGCAGAGATCCAACAGTATTCCAAGGCTTTGTCAGAGTTTCAGCTAACGTTTCAAGATTTGGTCGCAGTTTCTCCAAAACACCGGGATTCCCGTGAAACCCTACTCAGAGCGGCTCGGGAATTAGCATTGGATACTGAGTTGTGGCTCCAGGTCGAACGGAAGGGGAAAGTCCCTATGCAAGCGTTAGCTTTAAAAACCCAGATTAGTCTTAAAGTATTGGAACGGGGACGAAAATATATTTTGGCGGTTGCCTTACTGATAGCAAACCAACATGACTATGTTTATTTAAGAGAATATGTTCTTCAGCGGGAAGAGGAGGCGAAGGGATGAGCAAAATGAAAGCCGTGGTGTTAGAAAAGTCAGGAACACATTACAGGGTTCTAGTTATGGACGGCACCTTTCGTCAGGTTAAGAGACGACTTAATGCTGAGGTGGGCGAAGAGATTGAACTGGATATTGGTAGAGATTGGTTTGGGGGCTTAAGTGCCTGGGCGGGGATAGTCGCACTTTTCCTTATGGTATTAACCTCTCTTATCGGGTGGAATCTCTATCAAGCGCCAACGGCAGTAGCCTTGGTCTCGGTCGACATTAATCCTAGTTTGCAATTTACGTTGGATTCTCAAGGGCGGTTATTGAAATTTAAAACACAAAATGAGGATGCTCGACAAATGCTGGGTGAGAATGATTTCAAAGGTAAACCGATTGACGAAGTATTAGAGAAAATAGTTACTCTGGCCTATAATCAGAACTATATTAACCCGGAGCAACAGTGGATTGTGGTTGGATATTCTCCGCTGACTAACAAAAGCACGGAAAAAATGCCTAAGGAACTTAATGAGATTCAAATCAGTGATTGGATCACAGAGGCCATTGAGAAAAACGGATTGACCCCTCAGGTTGCTGTCTTCACTCTAAGTCCCGAAGATGGGGAACTTGCCCAAAAGGAAGATTTGACGATAGGCGAATTTGCGCTTTGGCAGACAGCTCAAAAGGCGGGAGTAACGACTCAACCACAGAAACTTAAAGAGACTTCAGAACGGGTTCGCATACTTGAAAATCCGCAGGTTCAAGCGTTGGTTAAAGCTGAGCAGAAGGGAATTAAGAATGGTTTACCCATAAAGCCTGGAACAACGACGGAAAATCAAAGGGCTTTAGTGAACCCCTTTGATAATAATCTAGGAAAACAGAAACCGAATGCGTCACCCTCCTCTGTCGATAAACCAAATCCTCTCACCAAAAAAGATAGAGAACCAGAAACTGAGAAGGGAGAGCCAACGGTAAAAGAGAGTAGAAACAACAATAATAACGACAAAAATAATGACGAAAATGACAAAAGAAATAATGATAACAGAAAAAATAACGCTAAAGATTTAGCAAATGAAAATGAAAAAGATATTCAAAACGATAAGAATAAAGGAAAAGAAAATAATAGATGAGCAAGTTAGCGAGAGAGAAATAGGTCAGTTCATAACAAAGGGGAGGTTGACCATCAACAGTGAGTCAGTGGATAATTGCATCATAATGTTATTTGCCGGGCAAGGGTACTACTCAATTAAGCGAGTGTATACTTGCTCGGTTTCTCTGACCATACTATTTATAGAAAAGATGGGCCAGCGTTTTTGGCCTGAGTGGGCAAGAGACTTGGCCAATGTAGGATTCTCGAGGATAGAAGTACACGCTTTAGTAAACTTAGCGACATGGCCTGGAGGAAAAAGTAGTCCGTCTTGGCCTGCGCGAATAACTTCTGGAATACCGCCAACAGTACTGGCCACAATCGGAACCCCTGCTTGCATAGCTTCAAGAAGGACTAGTCCCATACCTTCACTAACTGAAGGCAAGACGAAAAGGTCCATGGCAGGCAGCACTTGATGGGCTAAGGGAAGGTAGCCGGTCATGGTGTAGGGAATGGCATTTCGCTTAAGCTCAGATTCTAGGTTTGCTCGTAGGGGGCCATCTCCTATGAATAAAAGGTGAAGTTTTGGAAACTTCAAGCGTAGTTCAGTCGCAGTTTTAATTAAATAAATCTGACCTTTAGTAGGATGAAGGCGGCCTATTGTACCGATAACCAGTGCATCTGTCGGGATCCCCCATTCTTTGCGGAACTGTTCTCGAGAAGAAGACGGGTCAGCAAAGGAAATAGCTGCTTGGCCGTTATAGATAGTTTCCAGATTCCGACCACCTCTTAAGGCAACCTCTTTGGCTAAATATTCGGATACAGTGATAATTCCGGATGTCAGGGGGAGGGTGAGGCGATCAAGCCCTAAAGCTATTCGGGCAGACCATGGGGAAAGATAATCGTGGGCTAGAGAACTATGAACGGTGGTTAGAGTAGGAATTCCCAACCATTTAGCCCCTAAGCGGCCTAGGAGATTGGCCCGTGAACCGTGGGTGTGAACAAGGTGTATCCCCTGGTGTTTAACCCAGCGAACTAGAGCGGGAAGAGGAGAAAGGTCAAGGGGGAAGCGCATAGGGAAAGTTTGCGTTGGGATGTTATTTTTTATAGCCAAGTCGGAGAAGGGTCCTTGGGCTAAGCAGACAAGATATAGGTCAAAACGGGTCCGGTCGACACCCTTGATTAGGGATAAGACATGTTGCTCGGCCCCTCCGACTTCGCCACCTCCAATAATATGTAGAATTTTGTAAGTTTTTTTCATGACCTTGCCATCTTCCCTTCAAGCACAAACTTGGTTATACTGTTTGCTAGTAGGTAAATACATCAGTACTCTACTAATCATAGGCAAAAAGGTACATGTCTGCAAGCGATACTGGAAGTTCGTAGTTTGATATTCGTAGTTCGACTACATGTTATGACCCTATGAATGCAAGTCGAGAACCGTCCCAGCTTACACAGACAAAGTGGTTTATATCTACAATACTCATGTTCTAGTACGTCGTTCGAACTACGAACTACGTACTACGAACCACAATTAGTAAGGAGGAATTTCATTGCTACAGAGTCAAGAGATCCAAGATATTATTCCTCATCGTTATCCCTTTCTTCTAGTCGATCGTATCATAGAATTAGACGAAGGAAAACGTGCAGTGGGAATAAAAAACGTTTCCATCAATGATTCGTTCTTTCAGGGGCATTTCCCAGAACACCCCATAATGCCAGGGGTTCTAATCATTGAAGCTCTGGCCCAAGTCGGAACCGTAGCTATTCTTAAGATGCCAGAATACGCTGGTTACTTAGGGTTATTTGCAGGTTTGGATGAAGTCAAGTTTAAGCGGCAAGTCATTCCAGGAGATCAGCTTCGCCTAGAAGTAGAGCTTATCAAGCTGAGAAAATCATTCGGTGTCGCTAAAGGTAGGGCGTATGTCGGAGAAGAGTTGGCAGCAGAAGGGACTCTTAAATTCTTTTTAGAGCGGAAGAAACCTGCGCAGTGATCGGTTTATCGTTACAACAAGACAGCAGAGTTAGGAGCAACACAGCACGCTTCCTAGCTCTTTTTTTAGCCTTTAGTGTTCTTAGCCATGGGCTTTACTATTCTGAGGAATGGCTTATTTTTGGGTTTGCCATATCCCTTTATGTTATGGTTTCTCATCTGTTCGGCAGGTTTAAGGTAGGAAAAGCTACGTATTTGACCCTAGGTCTAACAGATTCTTTGCTGGTGGGAATGCTTGGTTTTTCAGTGCTGGGAGTTCTTCATCCTGTCAAGGCAGCGAACGGCTTGCAGGAAGCGTTGCAATGGGGAATTTTTTGGCTCGTCTATCGGTTGGGAATGCGTATTTCATCCGATGAGACAGCTAAAAAAAAATTGCTAAGTTATATAGAATGGTTGGCAATGGTGGTTGCTATCATTGGTTGGCTACCATGGGTAGGCCAAGTAGCTGGACGATTGAGTTCTGTCTTCGGTTATCCCAATACAATGGCTGCATTTTTGGGAGCAGTTCTTTTGCTTAATCCACGCAGGAAATTGGTCCGAATTCTACTAGGAACGTCCCTATTAGCCACGGGTTCCCGTGCGGGGGTAGGATTATTTGTTGTTATCTTTATTGGTCAACTGCTTTTAATCGGGGCTAGATCACAGAACATTTCACCCTACTTTAAAGCGAGACAAGCGGTGCCTAGGCTGAAAAAACGTTTAGGATCAGCAAACTATCTCAGCGGACTGTGGGTTATCGTATTAAGTGTTTCTGGGTTAGTTCTCATAATGCTCATGAATGGAGCTGCCTGGGATAATTTAACAACTTGGAGCTTCTCCTCTTCAAGTTGGCAGGAACGGCAGGTCTATTTTAAAGACGGAATAAGGTTGGCCTGGAATGCGAGGGGCCTTCCCCAAGCAGGGGGGTGGTTGGCCTTTCCGACAGTTCAGCAATTTCCATATTGGACGGCTGACCCTCATTCGAGTTTTATACACATCCTTTTAAATCAAGGAGTTCTAGGAATATTAAGTGTAGGGATTTGGAGTTGCTTAACCTTAGCTCAAACCTGGAGGACTTGGAGAAAGAAGCGCATGTTGCACAAAGCAGGTGCTGAATCTCAAGAAACTAAGGCCCAGGTCCGAGTATGGGCAGCCTTGCTCTTTTTGGCGCTGCATAGTTTGGTGGATGCTGATTTTTCCTTTGGCACCTTGGGGGTTTTATTCTGGTTGCTTTTAGGAAGCTTTCAAAAAACAGAGACTTACCACCGTTCTTTTTATTCAAAACGGAATATGGCGGTCAACATGAGTAACAAAATAATGTTGCTGATGAGTGCCATCTTGTGCTTGGTCAGTGCAAGTATACTCTTAAATCCTGCACTCATAGAGAAAGAACGAACTTGGAATGCTCTTGCGGATCATTGGAGTGAACAGGACTCAGAAAAGAGTATTGCCCTCTGGGATAAAAGTTTGAACTGGGATCAAACGCAAAGCAACACGAGGCAAAAGCAAGCTGAGCATTTACTTCGGCAAGGAAATGGCTTAGCTGGACTAGAGGCAGTGGAAGAAGTACTTAAATGGCAACCTTATAACATAGAAGCGTACGAATGGGCTCAGTCAGTCATCTGGGACGCTGCAGAGGTGCAGCGGCACACCCATCCGGAAACGGCAAATAGGCTCTATCGATGGGTGGAAGGAGTTCCTAAAACTATAGAAGAGAAAGTTCAGGGCTTGTCGTCAAAAGAACGTTTGCTTTGGAAGGGGCATCCGGATTTTTTACCCTCCCCACATATTATGCTCCTCGCAGAGTATGCTCGGCAAAGACAACTCACACAACCCCTTTTCATAACATAAGTTGTGGGGAGGGGGCGAGATTATGACGTTATTGATGGGCGTGATCTTGATCTTAGGGGCTCTATTATGGAGAGTAAATTCAAGTTGGGAATGGGATATTCCCCAGAAATGGCAGGCTAAAATTAGGGCATGGAAAGAAGGACTCTCCAGTCCAACTCATATCATAAATTATGATTGGGACGTGGATCCAGAAAATACGGAGCTGGAGAAACACTTGTGGCTGCTTAAGAGGGCCTACCCTCGGTTAAGGAAGAAATATAGGGCTCCGATAAGGGCCGAAGTATGCGTCTATCCCAATTTCCCACCTGAACAAAATAAGATTTACATATCCTGTCTTCAGCGTCGCTTCCCAGAAATAAGTCTATCTGAATGTCCACTAGGCAGCGAAAATGCAGCGGAACACTGGGACAGGTGCGCTGTTTCGGTAATAGCGGGAGTAAAGATAGAGAAACACGGAGAAAAGCGGGGACAGGCACCTTGTTTCGTTGATAGCAGAAACGGGGATGAGGGAAGAACTACAGAGTCGAAGGGAAATGAATGAAAGAGAGGGGTAGTTATGCTCTTTTACCTGACGTTAAAGAAGAACGGTAACGTCAGTTCTTCTCCGCTTCGAGAGTGGGACAAGCAGGATTTTGGGGCTAGCTACCTCAGTACCCCACTTCCATTAGCAGTTATCGAGGAGATTAAAGATCAAGTACAACGGCCAAAGCCGCCTGATCTTTGGAATTTTGGTAAAAGCACGAATCTTAAGCAAGAAATTATCAAACGGCTAAACACTATTTGTGGGAATTCGTTGGTTTTTAATTGGGAGGAAATTGACCCTATTGCTTTGCCTCATCAAGGTCTGTTAGAGGAAGAAACGAAGGATGAGAGAGGGGTTAGGTTTAATCAACTTGTCTTAGCGCGGCAACTTTCTAATCGTGACCTTCGGGGCCTTGCTCGAGAGCTTAAGATTCAAGAGGAGAGGGTCACTGAACTTGCCCATAGGAATGTGTTACAGGGGAAGGCACAGTGGGTTTCTTCCGTCAGGCAGCAAGGTAGAGGGTGGCAGTGTCAACGATGTGGAGAAGAGGACGTGGAAGAATGGCCTAGTCTTTATGGGATGGCAGCAACCTGTCGAAGTTGTGAAAGCATCGGAGTAAGCACCTCTATGGAAGTACTTTATCGAGATCAACGTTCACTCATGGAAAGCCCTAGAGAGGTCAATTTTCAGCCCCATTGGGACTTAACAGAGGCTCAACGGCTAGCCAGCCAACAAGCCTTACAATTTATTCAAGAAGCCTCAGAAAAAAAGGCACTTCTCTGGGCGGCATGTGGTGCGGGTAAAACTGAAGTGTGTTTTCCATCTGCAGCATGGGCACTTAAGCAGGGGAAGTCTGTACTTTTTGCTGCACCGAGACAAGATGTCATCTACGATATTCTCCCAAGGTTACAGAGGGATTTTCCTGGTTATCCATTGCAAATGTTAACAGGCACATCCTCGATTAAATTTCAAAGTGGAGGATTGGTACTGGCCACAACCCATCAAGTTTTAAGATTTTGGCAAGCCTTTGATGTCATTTTTATGGATGAGATGGATGCCTTTCCATATCAGGGGAGCAAGGCATTGGCCTGGGGATTGCAGCACGCCCTGTGCCAAGGAGGTAAGATTCTATACTTGACGGCAACTCCATCTCCTGAAAGTTTAAATTTGATAAAGAGAGGCCAGATGCGCCTTATCCAGCTGCCAGCACGGCACCATCGCAACCCACTGCCGATTCCGGTATGGCATCAAGCTCGTCACGCAATTGAGCCCAACGAAGACCGGAGTAACGATGAATGGACATTGCTAATTAGAGCTTTAAGGAGAGAGGGCCCGATATTGGTATTTGTGCCTAAGATTTCTTGGGTTCGTTCTTGGATTCAGGCGTTCAGAAAAAGTTTTCCGGATTGGCTGATTGACGGCAGCTATAGTTCGGATCCAGAACGTGCCCCCAAAATAAAACGTTTGATTCAAGGTGAATTTGATCTATTTGTGAGCACAACTATCTTGGAACGCGGTATCACGTTATCTGAGATACAAGTGGTTGTGCTCGGGGCGGATCATCCGATTTTTGATGAGCGAGCCTTGGTTCAAATGGCTGGCAGAGTGGGGCGAACTCGAGAATGTCCCGGAGGAGGGGTCGTCTTTATATCGAAGCATATTTCTCCAGCTATAAAGACAGCAATTCAGTGGATTGAGGGCCAAAATAGACGTGCAATGGAATTAGGACTCCTTGATACAGGGCAAAAGGAGGGAAGCAATGAAGGATTTTAGGGGAGCCGCAACTGATATCATTCGTTCGCTTTGGTACAGAGATGAAAACCTTTGTGTTTTATGTAGTGAAGGAAACGGGCCAATCTGCCCGACTTGTTCGGAGAACTATCTACATCCTGAGCTAGCTCGTTGTCACGGGTGCGGAAAAATAATACCGCTTGAAAAACAACAGTGTCAAGATTGTGAGGCGGGCCGCGGCCCAAAACAGCTTGATAAGGTAGTAGCCTGGGGGCATTATTGCGGTGGATTAAAGGAATTCATTCATAGCGTAAAATTTAATGCCCATCCAAAACGCATAAGACAGATCATTGGCCCTTTTGCGGAATGGGCTGTAAGTCAGCTTCCTGCAGTTGACGGTATAGTGGCAGTTCCGATGCATGCAACAAAACTAGGAGAACGTGGCTTTAATCAAGCGGAGGTTATTGCATCTGCCTTACATTGGGAATTGGGGTTGCCGATTTTCCAAGGAGTTGAACGAATTGAGTCGAGGGCATCTCAAGTTCTACTTTCTCGTAAAGAACGCTTGCATAACTTGGAAGGAGCCTTTTCAGTGCGTAATCCAGAGTATTATTTAGGACGAAGTGTATGGTTAGTGGACGATGTAACAACAACAGGAGCAACTCTCCAGGCAGTGGCGGAAGTACTTCGTGGTTGTGGAATTCAGGCGATTTATGGCTTGTGCCTAGCTGCTGGTCGCGAAAAAAGACTTGTGCCTTCGACTGAATAGAGTTATAATAATTCTGGATGGGCACAGCCTATTACATTTTTTTACGTAAGGGGAATATCTTTCATGGCCTTTGAAGACAAAGATCTAGTATGTAAAGACTGCGGAGTAACTTTTATTTTTACCGTCGGAGAGCAAGAATTCTACGCTGAAAAAGGTTTCGAAAATGAGCCACAACGTTGCCGTGAATGCCGTAACGTACGCAAATCCAATCGCAATTCCCAAGAAGGAAGATCACGTGAAATGTTTTCTGTCGTTTGTGCGGACTGTGGAGTAGAAACACAAGTTCCGTTCCAACCGACTTCTGATCGTCCAGTATACTGCCGTGAGTGCTACCAGCACCATCGTCCGGCTCGTGAGCAATATTAATTCAAGCAACTTGAATTAGCATATTATTGAAATTGATAAGCACTGGTCGGCGTCTCGTCGGCCAGTGCTTTTTGTATTCGTTAAGCACAGCACCAGCCGAACGAGTTTCCTTTTTCCTGAATATTAATCCCCTATAAAGGGTTACTAACAGGGTTATCCACAATCAATTCTTGAAAAACAGGGTATTTCTTGTACTTATCCACACTATACACACTCTCCTGTGTGTAACTTTTGGGGATAAAATCGACTGAATGATAAGGGATATTTTTTACTCGAGTTTGAAAAAATAACTAAACAGACATTAAAAGTGTTGTATAGATATTCGTTAGTATGTATAATCTGAATAGACAAGGATGACAAACGCATAACGCAAAAGTTGGTTAGTAAGTTATTGCGGAACCCATCCAAAAAGAGAGGGGAATAAAAATGTTTAAACCTAAATTTCGTTTTGTACTAGCTGGATTACTTAGTTTAAGCCTCTTGACACTAGCCGGATGTGGTAGTACACCTGCACCAGCTCCTGCTCCTACTCCCGCCCCAGCTCCCGTTGAGAAGGTCCTGAAGGTTGGATCGGATATCGCTTATGCACCGTTTGAGTTTATGGATGAAAAGCAACAAGCGACGGGCTTCGATATTGAGCTTATCAATGCTCTTGGGGCAGATATGGGATACACCAAGGTGAATATTGAGACAGCTGCTTTTGACGGCTTGCTTCCTGCCTTGCAAGCAGGAAAATATGATTGCGTGATTTCAGCCATGACAATCACAGAAAAGCGTGCTCAGAGTGTCCAATTTAGTGATAAGTATTTTAGAGCTATTCAGTATATAGCCATGAAAAAAGGGGCCGGTTTTAAGAATTTGGCCGACTTAAAAGGTAAAAAGGTTGGGGTTCAACTCAGTACGACAGGGCAAGAGGTTGTTGAGAAAGCCGGAATAGAGCCAAGAAAATTTGATACAACACCTGATGCAATGAACGATCTTCTGAACGGTGGAGTAGAAGCCGTTGTGGCTGATGGACCGGTTGTACTTTGGTTCCAAGCACAAAATGAGAAAGCTAATATAGTCTCCGTAGAAGCAGATGTTGAAGAAGAATTTTATGGAATTGCTATGAAATTAGATAACAAAGAATTAGGCGACAAAATGAATGCTTCCTTAAAGAAACTCAAAGAAAACGGGAAGTATAATGAGATTTACAAGAAGTGGTTTAAAGTGGACGCGCCAAAATTCTAAGTAATTCATTTTGTTAGGTTAAATACTTATAATAATAAAATAAGGAAGGCACTTGATGTTGTGCCTTCCTTTATTTTTTGAGCCTACCTCACAAATTTCAGAAGATATAGGAAAGCTGGAATTAGAGGTCTAAGGGAGAAATTGGGGCTTGAATTAACCAATCCTCATGTTATAATTAGGTCTTGTTGTGTATAAACAAGACAATACTAGGGAAGCGTTTTTACTTGTATAAGTTTACAGTAAAATGTATAATTTTATGCAGATAAATAACCTTTAGACATCTGGCATACTCATTATTATGAAGAAGGAGGATTTTTTTGTGGGTCAAAACTGGAAAGCAGCCATAGATAGCATCCCCATTCTAAATAAAGCCGCAATACTTACTTTGGAGCTGACAGCCGGTGCAGTCATGATTGGACTTGTGATTGGACTTTTTATGGCGTTGGCGCGTTTGTCCAAGAACAGGTTGCTACGCATAGGGGCAATCGGCTATATAGATTTTTTTAGAGGAACCCCATTACTAGTTCAAATATTTCTAGTCTATTTTTTAGTGCCTAAACTCCTTAATTGGGAAACTTTGCCTGATAACTATCAATATATTGCTGGAGTCCTGGCGATGGGCCTAAATTCCGGTGCGTATATTGCCGAAATATTTAGGGCTGGAATTCAATCGATTGACCGTGGGCAATCGGAAGCGGCCCGGTCATTGGGAATGACTCATAGTCAGTCCTTACGGTATGTGATTCTACCCCAAGCGTTTAAACGGGTTATACCACCCTTGGGTAATGAGTTTATTGCCTTACTTAAAGATTCTTCTCTATTATCGATTATTGCGATCCAAGAACTTTTCTACAGCGCCAAGATTATCGCCGGACGAACTTATCAACCTATTCCCATGTATATAGCTGCTGCCTTGTATTACCTCGTCATGACCCAATTGATTACCCAATGGGTTAGCTATATGGAGAGGAGGCTGGGTAAGAATGATCTTCGTTAAGAATTTGCATAAATACTTTGGCAAACTGGAAGTTCTTAAAGGGATAGATTGCCATATTCGGGAAAAGGAAGTTGTAGTTGTCATTGGCCCCAGTGGTTCAGGAAAAAGCACCTTCTTGCGTTGCCTCAATAAACTTGAAGAGCCAACCAGCGGAGAGATTATTGTTGATGGAATTCCTCTTAACTCTGAGGTGAATGTTAATGCAATACGGCGAGAAGTAGGCATGGTTTTTCAACGTTTTAACCTCTTCCCGCATATGACGGCAATCCAAAATATAATATTAGCTCAAGAGGTTGTACGCAAAACAAGTAAGGCAGAAGCACGCAAGATTGGGTTGGAACTTTTAGAAAAGGTTGGCTTATCTGATAAAGCCGATGAATATCCAGATCGCCTTTCTGGAGGGCAACAACAAAGGGTTGCAATCGCTCGAGCTTTAGCAATGAAGCCAAAGATTATGCTTTTTGATGAAACCACGTCCGCCCTTGATCCTGAAATGGTGGGAGAGGTTCTTGCGGTCATGAAAGATTTAGCTCGTGAAGGGATGACAATGGTCGTTGTGACTCACGAGATGGGATTTGCTCGCGAAGTCGGAGATCGGGTAATTTTCATGGATGAGGGGATAATTATGGAAGAGGGAGAGCCGAACGAAGTGTTTGAGCATCCCAAGAATCCAAGGACGCAGGCGTTTTTGAGTAAAATATTGTAAGCTTTTTGTATAAAGCGCTTTCTTGGGGATAGGCCCGAGGAGCGCTTTACAGCTGTGTTAACCCGTGCGAAGACAGTGTCTTCGTTCTGCACGCGTCTGCACGTTACGCCGCTGGACGAGCTGGACGGTTCGCGAGCGCGTCCGAACCTCTGGGCAATCTGCATGTGAACCTACGGCGCGCTGACGGGGGTGCGCGAACCGTCGGGCGCTCGTCTGGAGAAGCGGCTTCACTGAAGCATCCGCTTAGCAGAAAAGCGCTCCTTTGGGGTGGAGCTATGGGGAAGTGTGGGGGGGCGTTGTATAGAAAGGCGCTTCTGGGGCTGGGATAGGCCCGAGGAGCGCCTTTCTATACAGCATCTGTAGTTACACCGCCGCTGAGGAGGCTTGGACGGTTCAGCGAGAGCGTGCGAACCTCTGGGATAGATGTATGTGCGCCGTTGCTTGCGTTCATGGGATCGTGGCTTTAGTTAAACTTCTTGTAGCGTATGCTGGAACATGAATATTGATCATTGCATCATTTTAACGTTTAAACTTTATCAATGCTGGGTATCCTCGTAAAGTATGAGTTAATTCTTTAGCTTAGGCTGTATGCTTTAGCTTTAAGCAAAGAACTTTAACATTTTCAAGGAGGTTTTTTTTAAGTGGTAGGGAAAGTCAAATGGTTTAGTAAACAGAAGGGTTTCGGATTCATTGAACAAGAAAGTGGGCAAGATATTTTTGTGCATTTTCAATCGGTCATTGGAGATGGATTTCGGACTCTTGAAGAAGGACAGTCTGTTGAATTCGATGTTATTCAAGGCCCACGAGGTGAACAAGCTTCGAATGTGATGGTTCGTTAATACAGTTATTAAAGAATCTGCCAAAAGAGAGGATCGTTAAACTAAGAACGGTTCTCTCTTTCGGATGTTAGTAAAAAAATATAAGCGGTAAACATTATAATTTGCAGGATTTTTTATGTAAAGCGGGAATATTACTAATATAGCAACATAGAAGGGGGTTGAAATTTAATGAACATTAACATTCGCGGTAAACATATCGAACTTACAGACGCCCTTAAAGAGTATGTTATGAAACGAGTAGGTAAATTAGCCAAATACTCGGATGAGTTTGTGGACGTTCAAGTCACCTTGCTTGTCGAGCGCGATCGACATCGTGTGGAGGTAACCGCCCCACTCCATGGTATGATTTTGCGCGGCGAAGAAGAAACGGAAGATATGTATTCTTCAATCGACATGGTCGTTGAAAAATTAGAACGTCAAATTGATAAATATCGGACACGTATTAATAAACGAATGCGCTCAAAAGTACTTAAAGATCATGAACCTAAGCAATCAGCAGTAAATGATGAGCCTCGTGAAGAAGTTGTTCGAAATAAAAAGTTCCCTGCCAAGCCCATGTCGGTAGAAGAAGCGATAATGCAGATGAATCTGATTGGTCATACTTTCTTTGTGTTTACCAATTCAGAAAGTCAAGAAATGAATGTGGTCTACCTTCGTAATAATGGAGACTATGGATTGCTTCAACCTCAGACTTAGATTAATTAACCTCAAGCTGGGTAAGTAACTTGGGATCGGTTGGAAAGTTGCATTTTACAAGCGAAAGGTCCGCATTGGCGGGCCTTTCGTCACACCCTGAGAAAAATACTAAGTACAATGAGGGGAAAACTAAGTATTAATAAGGTTTTTGCTTGGAAAGGTAAAATATCCCATAAGTAAATCTCTCGGTTTGGTTGCAGTCGGTTCTCAAGGATGTTAAAATTAGTCAACACAAGGATTAAGAAAGGTGGACATAATGGGGTTTTTTGATTTGTTCGATGATAACGCGCGAGAAATTCGGAAATACCAAAAGCGCGTTGTAGTGATTAATAACTTAGAACCGACGATCCAAGCTCTGGGAGATGATGAATTACGTGGCAAGACCGCTGAATTCCGAGGACGTTTGGAACAGGGAGAAAGTTTAGACAGTCTTTTGCCTGAGGCATTTGCGGTGGTACGTGAGGCTAGCCGAAGGGTGATTAATCAGCGTCACTATGATGTACAGTTAATTGGGGGCATGGTGCTTCATGATGGCCGGATAGCTGAGATGCGTACTGGGGAAGGAAAAACCCTAGTGGCGACTTTGCCGTCCTATTTGAATGCCTTGTCAGGTAAAGGGGTCCATGTCGTAACGGTCAATGATTACTTGGCTCGTCGGGATAGTGAATGGATGGGTCGAATTCACCAGTACCTCGGCCTTTCCGTAGGTCTTATCGTTCACGGCTTAAACTATGAGCAACGTAGGAACAGTTATGCCTCAGACATTACTTATGGCACAAATAATGAATTTGGCTTTGATTATCTGCGTGATAATATGGTCACAAGGCCTGAGGCTTTAGTTCAGCGCAAACTAAATTATTCGATCGTGGACGAAGTGGACTCGATTCTAGTAGACGAAGCACGGACTCCGCTGATTATTTCTGGTGAGGCGGACAAGCCCACCGAACTATATTTTAGGGTTGCCATGATTATTCCGCGCTTAAAACCTGAAGAGGATTATAAAGTTATTGAAAAAGAGCGTGTTGTGACCCTTACTGAGAAAGGTGTCGGTCGAGTGGAAAGTATGCTCGGCGTGGATAACCTTTATGAAGATATTCATACTGAATTGGCTCATCACGTTAATCAAGGGTTAAAGGCGCAAACCCTCTTTAAACGAGACCGTGATTACGTCGTTAAAGACGGAGAAGTTATTATTGTCGACGAATTTACAGGTCGCTTGATGTTTGGGCGTCGTTATAGTGAAGGATTACACCAAGCGATTGAGGCCAAAGAGGGCGTTAAGATTGAAAAAGAGTCCCAAACATTAGCTACGATTACCTTCCAGAATTACTTTCGGATGTATAACAAACTCTCGGGTATGACTGGAACGGCTATGACAGAAGAACCAGAGTTTCGGAAGATTTATAAGCTTGATGTTGTGGAAATCCCAACTAATCGACCTATGTTGCGAATCGATGAGCCAGATATAATCTATCGTACAGAAGAAGGGAAGTTTTTAGCGGTCGTAGATAGTGTAATTGAACGCCATGCTAAAGGACAGCCTCTTCTTGTTGGAACCGTGTCGGTTGAGAAGTCCGAACATTTGAGTACTCTTTTGTCGCGTCGTGGTGTTCCGCACCAGGTCCTTAATGCTAAATTCCATGAAAAGGAAGCTGAGATTGTTGCCCAAGCTGGACAGGGTGGCATGGTTACGATTGCTACAAACATGGCTGGTCGTGGGACAGATATTATTCTAGGTGAAGGCGTGTCTGACCTCGGAGGTTTACATATTATCGGGACAGAACGACATGAATCTCGACGTATCGATAACCAATTGCGTGGACGTGCTGGACGTCAAGGGGACCCTGGATCAACCCAATTCTTTATTTCGTTAGAAGACGACCTAATGCGTTTGTTTGGTGCGGATAATATTATGGGTATCATGGATAAATTAGGGATGGATGACTCTATACCTATTACATCAAGAATGATTTCCCGTTCTATCGAGACCGCCCAGCGTCGAGTCGAGAATCGCAACTTTGACATTCGTAAACATGTTCTAGACTATGACGATGTTATGAATCAACAACGTGAAGTAATCTATGCCCAGCGTCTTGCAGTGTTGATGGGGGAAAATCTCCACGATAATGTTATGGATATGTTAGGAAAAGCGATTAAAGATAGTATTAGTATGTTTAGTGGGGAAAGCCAGTTCCCAGAAGAGTGGGATTTGTCGGGTATGTCCGATTATATTGAGAACTTTTTCCTACCGGGGATCCATTTAAAGTCTGAACAATTTGTAGATCTTTCGGTGGAAGAAATTGAAGAAATGCTCCTGGAGCAGGCAACAGAACTTTATAAAAAGCGAGAAGAATCATTCGGTGCTGACCTGATGCGAGAAATTGAACGGGCAGTAATGCTGCAGGTAGTGGACAGCAAATGGATGGATCATCTTGATGCCATGGATATGTTGCGTGAGGGAATTGGTTTACGAGCCTATGGACAGAAAAATCCACTCGTAGAATATAAACGTGAAGGGTTTGAAATGTTCCAAGCGATGATTGACTCTATTCAAGACGATATTATTCGCTATGTTATGCGAGTGACTCCCCAAGTGCGAGAAGAAGTTGCTGAACAGCCACGCAATGTAACGGAGAACCGCTATGAAGGAGAACCCAGTAAACCTGTACACGTCGGAGACCAGATTGGCCGCAACGATCTCTGTGAGTGCGGAAGTGGGAAAAAATATAAGAAATGCTGCGGTAAAGTTAAAAAGTGATGGGCGAATGAAAGGGTCAGCGGAACATGTCCATGTGTTCCGCTCCGCTTATGTAAGGATGCTTTCACTAAGTCAGGTATCGCTCGGAAATAGGCAATCAATTTTTGGTTAATATCTTAGTGTTCTGAGTGAATAGTTTTGGAAGGGTGAATAGAGTGCTTTCTGATTGGAAAAAGGAACTGGAAATGTTAACATTAAGCTTGGCAGATTTGAGGGTTTCCCTTTGACGTTGCTCAGCGTATCGAAAAAATTAGTCTTCTAGAAGGGGAGTTTCATCGTCCTAATTTATGGGATGACCCTATCAATGCTCAAAAAATTATGCAAGAGTTAGCTTTTCATCAGAGCAAAGTCAAAATTTATGAAGTGCTTGAGGGTGAGCTTGAAGAGACAGCGACTCTTTGGCAGTTGGCTACAGAGGAAGATGATGTGAGCCTTGAACCAGAGATTGAGCAAGGGGTAAGGAAACTTCAGCGGCGGTTAGAGGATTTGGAACTGGAATTACTGCTGGCCGGTCCTTATGATCGGAATAATGCTATTTTAACCCTTCATGCTGGAGCCGGAGGTACGGAAGCTCAAGATTGGGTGCAAATGCTCTATCGTCTTTATATTCGTTGGGGAGAACGTCACGGATATAAAGTGGAGACGTTAGACTTTTTAAATGGCGATGAAGCAGGAATTAAGAGTGCTACACTGTCCTTCAGTGGGGAAAATGCGTACGGATATGCCAAGTCAGAAAAAGGCGTGCATCGTTTAGTGCGAATTTCACCTTTTGATGCGTCAGGACGCCGCCATACCTCATTTGCTTCTGTAGATGTAATACCAGAAGTAACTGAGGATAACGAGATAACTATTGACACTGAAGACTTAAGGATAGATACTTATCGGTCCGGAGGTGCGGGTGGACAGCACGTCAACAAGACCGATTCTGCGATTCGGATAACACACTTGCCGTCCGGGGTCGTGGTTCAGTGTCAGAGTGAACGCTCACAGACACAAAACAAACTGGCTGCTATGCGGGTTTTACAGGCCAAGTTGCTGGAACTTAAACGTAAGGAACAAGAGGCTGAAATTTCCGAAATTCGCGGTGAGCAACAAGAGATTGCTTGGGGAAGTCAAATCCGTTCTTATGTTTTCCATCCCTACAGCCTAGTTAAAGACCACCGAACCAATGTGGAAACAGGGAACGTCTCGGCAGTAATGGATGGGGAAATTGATACTTTTATTGCAGCGTTTCTTCAGAAGACAAAAACATTGTCGTAATACCGCAGTAGCCATAACTCAAACAAGTTTATTTGAGATTATGTTATTTAAGAATGAACTAAAGGAGGGGATCGCTTGACCACAATTGAATTGAAACGAGTGGCCAATACTATTCGTCAAGACATTATTTCGATGCTTGTAACCGCAAAATCAGGGCATCCTGGTGGGAGTTTATCTGCCGCTGATATCGTCGCAACCTTATTTTTTAACGAAATGCGAATTAATCCTCAGGATCCACGGTGGGCGGATCGAGACCGCTTTGTCCTTTCCAAAGGACATGCAGCTCCCGTGCTTTACTCCGCACTTGCAGAGAAAGGTTATTTTCCAAAGGCCGAGCTACAGGGGCTTCGTCAAACGGGTCATATGCTACAGGGACATCCGGATATGAAAAAGACCCCGGGTGTGGATATGTCCACAGGTTCCTTAGGGCAAGGGCTTTCGGCAGCCAATGGAATGGCTTTAGCCGGAAAGCTGGATGGTAAGGATTATCGCGTGTTTGCCTTGCTCGGGGATGGTGAAATGGCAGAGGGACAAATTTGGGAGGCTGCTATGGCGGCTGCTCACTATAAATTGGATAACGTTACCGCTATTTTAGATCTTAACGGCTTACAAATTGATGGAGCGACAGATAGTGTCATGTGTTCAGCTCCGCTAACAGAGAAGTGGCGGGCATTTTGTTGGCATGTGATTGAAGTTGACGGACATGATGTCGATTCCCTACGGGCAGCCTTTGCTGAGGCAAAAACAGTCAAAGGCAAGCCAACCATTATCATTGCCAAAACAGTAAAGGGCAAAGGGGTTTCCTTCATGGAAGACCAAGCTGGCTGGCACGGCAATGCTCCTTCTGTGGAACAAGGCGAACAGGCGCTTAAAGAATTACGGGAGGAGGCGGCGAACCTTGGCTAATAAAGTAGCGACACGCGAAGCGTATGGCAAGGCCCTTCAAATTTTAGGGGCAGAAAATCCTAACGTCGTCGTTTTAGATGCAGATTTGTCGAAGTCGACCAAAACGGCTGACTTTGCCAAAAAATATCCGGAGCGTTTCTTTAACATGGGGATTGCCGAGGCGAATCTCTTAGGGACAGCTGCGGGCCTTGCTGCAGCAGGTAAAATTCCCTTTGCCAGCACCTTTGCAATTTTTGCAGTTGGCCGGGCCTTTGAACAAATTCGTAATTCAATTGCCTATCCTAAGTTAAATGTGAAAATTGCGGCTACCCACTCCGGAATTACAGTTGGTGAGGACGGAGGGTCTCATCAGGCCATCGAAGATGTAGCAATTATGCGCGCGGTACCGAATATGGTGGTTTTAGTTCCTGCAGATGGAGAGGAAACTCGCCAAGTGGTTTTGGCTGCTGCCCAATATAACGGACCTGTTTACATTCGGATGGGACGCTTAGATGTTCCGTTGCTTTTCGACGCAGAGTATCAGTTTGAGATTGGCAAGGCTAACGTCCTTAAAGAAGGGACAGATGTAGCCATCATGGCTAATGGAGTGCTGGTGTCTATGGCCTTAGAAGCAGCCTCTGAGCTGGCTGATAAGGGAATAAGCGTGAGCGTTGTCAATGTAGCGTCAGTGAAACCACTAGATGAAGAAACGATTGTACAGATTGCGAAGACGACAGGAGCCGTCGTGACGGCGGAGGAACACAACATTATCGGAGGACTAGGAAGCGCAATTGCAGAGGTTCTAGGGGAAAAGCAGCCCACACCAATGGTGCGCGTCGGACTTAAAGACACCTTCGGGGAGTCAGGGCGACCGCAGGAACTTCTTGAAAAATATGGTTTAACGAAGCAGGAATTAGTGAAAGCAGTGCATGAGGTCCTTGCTAAAAAGCAAATTTAATTTCTCTCCTCTCCTCAACACAATGGACAGGGTAGATCTGATCAAGAAGGGACTAGCATTCTGGTGTGAACTGGGAATGCTGGTCCCTTCTTGATAATTTCCCCTATCTGTGATGGACTTTGACGTTTAGTCCGCCACAAAACAAGCGAATGTTTAATTTTAGAGACAGGAAATCCACGTCTAGTGTCGAATAAAATAAGGGTTATGGGGAAATAAGGGCGGAGCATGCGAAAATCAAGGAGGACAGTATGATTCAATTGACAAATGTGTCCAAGATTTATATGAACGGTGCCAGAGCCCTTGTCGATATAAACCTTAAAATAGGTAAAGGGGACTTTGTTTTTCTGGTAGGTCCCAGTGGCGCAGGCAAATCGACGCTGATCAAATTACTGTATCGCGAAGAAAGCCCGACAAGAGGGCAGGTTCAGATTAATAGCAAGAATCTGGTGCGAATGAAACAACGAGAAGTACCCTATCTAAGGCGTAATATTGGAGTGATCTTTCAAGACTTTAAGTTATTACCCAATAAGACGGTCTTTGAAAATGTTGCTTTTGCACTTGAAGTGATTGGTGTGGCCAGGCGTGAGGTAAAAAGTCGTACTCGAGCCACGTTAGAATTAGTGGGTCTGGCATCTAAAGAAACATCTTATCCGCATGAACTGTCTGGAGGGGAACAACAACGTGTCTGTGTAGCCCGGGCAATTATTAATAATCCGGCCTTATTAGTAGCTGATGAACCTACGGGTAACCTTGATCCTGAGACTGCGTGGGATATTATGGATCTGCTTTATAACATCAATAAACGAGGGACAACCATAGTCATGGCTACCCATGCCAAGGCAATTGTCAATAAAATGCAAAAAAGAGTTATTGCCATAGAAAATGGAAGGGTTGCACGGGACGAGGAAAAGGGGGGATACGGCTATGACACTTAATTCCTCTCGTTATATTCTTCGCGAGACATTCCACTCTATGAAACGCAATCCTTGGCTGAGCATTGCATCAGTCATAACCGTAATGGTTTCGCTGGTGATCCTAGGTTTCTCGATATTCTTTTTTGCCAACGCTGCAAATATGGCACAATCCTTTGAATCGGAACTGGAAATTGCCACATTTGTGCAAGACAACACAACCCCTTCCCAAGTACAAGCTTTGAAAAACCAGATTTTAGAGATGCCTGGTGTCGCTTCAGTGACCATAGTGACTAAGGAAGAGGTCCTTAAAGATTTTGGAAAAACGTTGGGCGGGACCCAAAGTAATCTTTTGGCAGATCTTGGGGGAACCAACCCTTTCCGTGATAAGCTGACGATCAAAGCGACGGATCCGCAAAATGTCATAACTCTAGCTGAGACAGTAGGTGCTCTTCCCGAGGTAGCAAAAGTACGCTATGGACAGGGATTTATCGATCAACTCTTGAAATTTACACAATGGCTAAGATGGATTGGCCTTGCTGTGGTCGGGGCTTTTGGCATTGCAGCAACGGTCCTGATTTCGATTAACGTTAAAATGAATGTCTTTTCCCGCCGCCGTGAAATCCAAATTATGAAATTGGTGGGTGCAAGTAACAGCTTTATTCGTTGGCCCTTTCTGATCGAGGGGTTAGCATTAGGTCTTGTTGGGGGAGCCATGGCTGCCGGTATTGTAGGTATGGGTTACAATTCGATAACTATGTACGTTCAATCATCCTTAACCTTTTTACCGGTTGTTCAGAACGATATTCTTTTCCGCCAAGTATCGGTGGGACTATTACTTGCAGGCATGGCAATGGGAGCCCTTGGAAGCGGGATTTCCTTGCAGAAGTTCCTCCGTACTTAGGAGAGAGGAAGTGAGGAGGAATAATGTTTAATTTTCTATTTAAGAACGGAGGGGTCGTTTGTTCGGGAAGAAAGTCATACCTGCTATAGTAATAAGTCTTCTTTTGCTTGGGACGTCGGCAATGCCTTCCCGGGCCGATCAACTAGGTGAGAATCTTCAACAGCAGAAAGATATTTTAGATCAGAAAGCTGAAGCTCAGAAAAAGCTAAATAAGATATCTTATACAACCGATACTATGAAGGCTCAATTGGCTCATATCGAAAAACAAGTTGCAACAACTCAAGCGAACTTAGCTCAGAAGCAGGTCGCCTATGTCCAAGCCCAAGATCAAGTCGCCGCTGTGCAAATAGAGTTGGATCAAACCCAAAAAGAATTGGAAGATCGTCGGTTGGCGCTGGGGAAACGTGCACGAGGAATCTATGAAAGTGGTCAGATTAGCCACTTGGAATTACTTTTTCAGTCCACCGATCTCAGCGATTTTATTACTCGAATGGAGTATTTCTCAACATTAGTGTCTAACGATCGCCAGCTTTTGACAGATATTCAGTCCCAAAAAACCCAAATTGAACAAAAGACACTTGATTTACAGCGTAAAAGAGATCTAGCCGAAAAAATCAAAAATGAGGCTGTCTTAGCTAGTAAAGAGCTTGAAAACAAAAAGTTCGAACAACGTGAGGCTTTAGATCAAAGCGAGAAGGCGCAACAAGCCGCCTATGAAGAGGTTTACCGCTTGGAAGCTGAGTCTAAAGCTATGACAGAGAGAATTCGCAAATTACAGGCCTCTCAGTCAGGAAAAGTGACTGGGAATGGGTCAATTTCCACCTGGCCAGTGCCCGGTTATTATCAAATCAGTAGTCCTTTTGGCTGGCGTACTCACCCTATCACACGTAAACAAAGTATGCATACAGGAACAGATATAGTTGCTCCCACAGGAACGCAGATTCGTGCAGCGGAATCAGGGGTTGTCTTGATAGCGGGTTGGAATACTGCCTATGGAAATATGATGGTTATTGACCATGGTGGCGGAATATCAACTCTCTATGGACATGGTTCGCGCTTGGATGTCAGTGAAGGTGAATCCGTTAAAGCGGATCAAGTCATTGGGGCCGTGGGATCAACAGGGTGGAGTACAGGCGCGCACCTGCATTTCGAAGTACGGGTAAGCGGCAATCCTACCGATCCTTTGCGGTATTTTCCAAACTGAAGGATAAGCAGTATTTCTACCGAGAAATAAGCATATAATAGAGCAAGTCTTAAGAAAAATGTTGGCGCCCGAAGACACTGTCTTCGCACGTGTTAACCTTCTTGAAAGCGCTGGCCAGACTCGAACAAGAACGTTTGAGGTTTGAAACCGCCATGACTCGAACAAGGACGTTCTAGATTAGAACACCGCCATGGATGGCAAGATGTCGTGATGGCAAGGTGTCGTGACGACAAGAAGAGACCTTCCAGAAAGTCATACTTTCTGACAAGTGCAAGAAGGAGAGGAGTTACTGGATTGCAGGAGTGGAACACAAAGAGAATAGTTAAACACATCGGGATTATATTTCTAATCTTTTCCGTATTTGTTACTACGTTAGTTGGCGGAGTGGTTATTGCTAACGTTGATAATATGGGCAGATTAGTTCACGTTGTGCAACTAATTCGCAATGATTACTTAGAAAATGTAACGACCGTTCAGCTCGTAGAAGGGGCAACAAAAGGCATAGTAGAGATACTCGGTGATCCCTATTCAACCTACATGAATGCCAAGGAGAACGAGGAACTTTTTCAAATGCTTGAAGGGAAGTTCGGTGGAATAGGAATTGTACTTAGTTTAAAAGATCCTAAGAAACTTGTCGTCCTACGCCCTATCAAGAATTCTCCGGCCAGTAAGGCTGGTATCCAATCGGGTGATGTCGTCAGTAAGATAAATGATACTGAGACCGCAGGAATGGAGCAGGAGAAAGCCGTGGGTTTGATGCGCGGGGATCCCGGAACAAAAGTAAACTTGGCGCTATACAGGGAGAGTACTAATAAGACTTTTACGGTGAGCTTGACGAGAGAAAACATCACCGTTCCGACCGTTGATGGGCAAGCATTACCAGGACAACCGGATATAGCCTATCTCAATATTTCTCAGTTTGGCTCAGAAACTGGGAATGAGCTTAAAGAAACCTTAAACACTATGGACATTAAGAAATTCAAAGGTCTTATTCTAGATATGAGGTATAACCATGGTGGCGAGCTCAATGCTGCGGTTCAAGTTGCCAGTTACTTCATCCCAGAAGGGCCGGTTGTCTACATTGTCGACAAACAAGGCAACATCGATACGAAAATGTCCACGGGTTCTTATCTGGGAATGCCTTTAGTGGTACTAGTCAATGAAGAAAGCGCTTCAGCCGCAGAGATCGTAGCAGGAGCTATTAAGGACAAGGGAACTGCCAGTATTGTTGGAGTAAAAACGTTTGGCAAAGGGATTGTACAAACTATCTTTCCATTAGATGGAGGGACTAGTGTCAAATTAACAACCGCCAAATATTTGACACCTAATAAGGTGGATATTCATAAAAAGGGAATCGAACCAGATATTAAAGTTGAGCTAACCCAAGGGCAACAAGTGACTATTCCGCCCCTAAACACGAATTTTGATCCGCAACTTCAGAAAGCTCTTCAGACGCTACAAGGAAAACTGAAATAGTGAATTAGTGAATTAGTGAATTACAAAAAGACACGCTTCTAAAACGGAGCGTGTCTTTATCTAGATTAGGCCTTCATACCGCTACAGGGTACCATAGATGAATTACTGATTATTATTCAGAACAAGACTTGAGCTACCAGAAGGTACCCCAAGTCTTGTTGGCTTACGGCTCGAATGACGAATATCGAATTTCGCACCTCGAATTTGGTGACCGTCGCAAGCGTTGTTGCATAGACTACGCTGATCATAAAAAACGACGGGGGTAACCAGCATGAGAAATAAGACCGGGGTGCGACATTACTTTGCCGAAGGAATCACCACAAGGGGCTACATATCTCTATTACCTAACATGATGCCAAGTTGGCAACGGGCTTATGTCTTATTAGGAGGTCCAGGAACCGGTAAATCGACGTTTATCAAGGTTATTGGTCTGGAATTGTTGGATCGAGGATATGAG
Source organism: Peptococcaceae bacterium BRH_c23 (assembly GCA_000961805.1). The sequence continues at coordinate 39,342 of LADV01000010.1, forward strand.
ATTGATTTTTTGCGCTCGGCGCGAGATCCGGATTCAATGGCAGGGTTTATCGTTCCACGCCAGGGCTTGGCTATGCTGGATGCCATGGAGGTTTCTCCGTTGCGTTGGCGTGCACCAGGTGTCATCGAGAAATTCATTGATTTTAGTAGCTTTTGTAA
>LADV01000158.1 GCA_000961805.1 Peptococcaceae bacterium BRH_c23
TACTTTGTATCGATCCTAGTGGATACTCCAATAGTTCACCTTCCTGAAGTTAAGCAGATGGTCGGAATTGACTTAGGTGTTAAAGACTTTGCCATATTATCCACTGGAGAAAAAGTAGCGAATCCTAAACACTATCGGCAGGAAGAACTACGTTTATCACGACTTCAGAAGTCCCTTTCCCGAAAGAAGAAAGGGGGTAGTAATCGTCATAAAGTGAGAAACAAAGTAGCTATACTCCATGAGAAAATAGCTAATCGGCGGAATGACTTCCTACAGAAACTATCCACTAAGGTAATTAGTGAGAATCAAATTATTTCCTTAGAGGATTTAAGCGTAGGGAATATGATTAAAAATCACAAATTAGCGAAATCTATAGCCGACGTTTCGTGGGCTAAGTTTAGATCAATGCTAGAATACAAGGCAACTTGGTATGGCAGAACGATTGTTGTCATAGGCATGTCATTTCCATCAAGTCAACTTTGTTCTTGCTGTGGATACCGAAATAGAGACGTTAAGGATCTAAATTTGAGAGTATGGTTGTGTCCTAATTGCCAGACGGAGCACGATAGAGATATTAATGCTTCGCACAACATAATAGCAGAAGGACTTAGATTGTTAGCTGTATGAGTTGCAACTAACTAATTGCAGGACATGCAAGGATAGCTTGGTTAATAAACTGTCAATAGACGGTCTTTCCCAAGAATCCCCTAGATTTATCGATGGGGAGTGTCAAAACTATGTTGTATTCTATTAATAGATAGAATATTCTACTTATAGGAAATGAATGACTACATGAAAAAGACAAAAAAGAGTATGGCCACTGTAGTAAAAAGAACCCCGAAACACGGGGTCTTTTTGCTGAAATTCCAAACCATTAAGTTATAATACTTGTAAATCTACTTTAATAATATAAAAAATGGGGCTAGTTAATGATTGAACAATTTAATATTCAGACAAAAGGTCTTAAGCTTGGTGGATACATAATACTCCTGTTTTCCTCTCTGCTCTTCGGAGGGAATGTTGTAGCAGCTCGATTGATTGCAGGAGATATCCCACCAGTCGCTTTGGCTGTTATGAGGGGGCTGTTCGGACTGTTAGTATTATTTCCGTTAGCCCGGCGTTCCCTACGTCAAAGTACTACCCCGAGCAGGCAAGATTTATATCGTTTTGCGCTGATGGGATTTCTCGGGATAACGGTCGCTTATGGGGCATTTTTATGGTCAATACAATATAACTCAGCTACAAATGTGTCTGTTTTTTTCGCTACAACTCCGGCAATGACCATTGCACTCTTAGCCCTTGGCTGGGGAATCGTTCCCTCAAAGTTACGAGTGCTTGGAATTGCGCTTTCCTTTTCAGGTCTCTTAGTCGTTATTGCTCAAGGGTCTTTAACTCGGCTGCTTACTTTAAACTTAAGTCCGAGTGATCTGGTTATGCTGCTAAATATTCTAAGTGTCTCATTATTTTCAATCCTCGGTGAAGGAGTAATGACAAAATTCTCACCGTTAGTAACCAGTGTCTATTCCCTCTTCTTCGGAACAATTTTCTTGTTACCTTATGGAATATGGGAAATGTTCCACACAAACTGGCATTTTACTGGCGCAAGTATGTTAGTCTTACTGTATATGGGGTGTGTCGTTACTGGGATAGCAGTCTTGTTAAATTTTGAGGGAATCAGCCGAATTGGCAGCGGAAAAGCCGCTATCTTTGGGAATCTGGCACCCATTTTTGGGATATTATTAGCTTGCATTTTCCTCGGGGAACGTTTAGCCTTATATCACTGGGTTGGGGTTACTTTAGTACTTACTGGGATTGGTTTATGTCTATGGCCCTGGAATTCCAAGAAAGAATGATAGGGTTATTAATGAACATTATGATTCAATGATAATACGGTGCTATAGATCAAAGGACATTAAGTTGTGGGAAAAAAGAGGCAAAACGGGCATACTAATCCCCAAGTAAGGGGGAGGGATATGTGTGTCTGAACTCGACAGGAAATTAAAACAAATCGAAGAATTACGCTTTAAGATGCTTAAGATAAAAGAGGGTAAATCTTTCACTGATCCGGAAGTCTTAGCTGCTAGTCAGAGGTTGGATATTGATTTAAATAAGTATCATGACTTGATCATCAAAATGAAAAAAGGTGAGAACTATTGAAGCACCTGAAAACTTCACATATTCTTCACATCAAGGTCACGGAAAGGTAACAAATATAGATTATGATAAATACAATCAAGGACCTCAGAACTATATTATGGAGAAAGAGATGTATATATAGAATGAAATTAATTATTATCTTAGTTTTAGTAGGTATGATTCCATCCTTGTTACGGACCTTACCAAGCGTTGATGAGTACACAGAATAATTATAATTATGATAAAAGCACTTAAAACCGTCTCCGCAAATCCCCTTCGTGGGGATTTTTTATGTTTATATACAAAAAAGGCAATTTTACTAGTTAACATTCCTCTTGTTTTTGATTATGTTGATAACGGTTGCAGTCTGTGCTAGGGTTAACATAGCGAGAATTAAGAGGTGGATTATATTCTCAAAAAATGACGCAGAATGATGACTGCTAACCATGTGAGGACGATTGTTAAGGAGAAGGTAAGAAATGGATGAGTCTTTTAAGGTAAAACGGTTAACACGCTTATATGAAAGTTGTAACCGATGCGGTTTGCCTGTATTAACTTGCATATGCAAGATTGTTTCTCCCATCAACACTAAAGCGAAATTTTGGATCATTGCGAGTAAGCGAGAATTATATAGGCCTTCAAGCACGGGAAGGTTGCTGAAGTTAATAAATCCTAACTCAACTGAGATTTTTTTATGGGAACGAACCCATCCTTCACTGAAACTGTTAGAAAATATCGCTAATCATCGAGGGAAAACTTATTTAGTGTTTCCAGCAGAGAGTGAGGAATTAGCGGCCAAAACAGTTAATAAGGTTGAAGAAGGAGCCGGCGCATTTATTCTTATTGATGGTACATGGAAGGAAGCGAGAAGGATATTTCGGAAGAGCGACTATTTAAAGGATTTACCGCTTGTTTCCCTTAAGCCTGCTTGTGAATCTAAATTTAGCTTGCGACGAGGGAGCGTTGAAGGTACTCTATGTACTATTGAGGCTGCAATGGAAATTCTTAAGTTGACTGATGAGATAGAACAAGAGCAGATTATGGGGGAATATTTTAACGTATTCCTTAAACATTTTAAAGCTGGCGTAAGCTCGCACTTACCGAGAGATTATGTAAGTAGTACGTTCAATTTTGAAGAGGATTATGGTGATAAGTCGTGAAACAAATTGTAAAACAGGTTGTCAGGTTATTCATCGGCATTTTTCTGTATGCGGTGGGAATTGTTTTAACGATTAATGCTAACTTGGGTTTGGCGCCGTGGGATGTTTTTCATCAGGGTATGACAAAGCTTATCAGCATTACGATGGGTGAGGCTAGCATTGCTGTTGGGATAATCCTAGTCATTTTCAACTCTGTTCTAGGAGAACGACTTGGGTGGGGAACCTTATGCAACATGTTATTCATTGGGCTCTTCATAGATTTGTTAATGCTAAACCATATTATTCCGATTGTTCATGGAATAATACTAGGTGTAGTAATGATGTTTTTGGGGATGGTTGTCATCGGGGTTGCCAGTTATTTTTATATTAGTGCAGAACTGGGTTCCGGACCAAGAGATGGTTTAATGATTGCCTTAACAAAAAAGACCGGTAAATCTGTGCGGTTTATACGGAATGCTATTGAATTAAGTGCACTTATGGTAGGTTATCTGCTAGGTGGTTTTGTAGGGATTGGAACCTTAATCATGGCCATCGTCTTAGGATATATTATTCAATTTACCTTCAAAGTTTTCAAATTTGATGTAAGACGTATCAGGCATCGATTCATCGATCAAGATTTCAAGGATCTAAAAGAAAAGCTAGCTAAAAGGAAATTATCTAATCTGGATCTCTAAAACATCTAAAATGGTCTACTAAAACTTAAAGTGCATAGAAAAATACCACAATTCAAATGCTAGACACTAAACAGGCAACTGTTTAACTTTAAGCGGAGGTGTTACTATGCGAGAATGGAAGGATTTAACCAAAGATGAGAAAGAGATCATTACAACCATGAAAACGCAGAATATTACCCCTGAAGAGCTAATCCAAAGGATGGTTAACTCTGGGAGAATGAGTGAGCAGGCCATTGAAGGCCTAAAAAAGGCCCTAGAGGATGTCAAACCGTTTTTTGTACACTAGAAATTAAGTAGAATTAGTACATAAGCTTAAAACTAAAGTTTGCTTAAATAAACTTAGCAAACTTTAGTTTTAACCACGTACGACAAGAGATCTCCTACCTTCTTTAATAAGGTCTTAGGGTTTGACAACTCTGCGTAGATAAATTTAAGGTCTCTATGGCAACAAGTGCTAAAAGGGAAATGATAAACCCTTCGGTTTTTCTTATCCCTTTTAATCGTTCTTGAGTGTAGGACTTAGTAATGGATTGCTACTTAATCAATTCCGAGACACCCACTTCTTGTAAGTGGGTGTTCCTTATTCTGCTTCGGTGGGGGTAGATATCCTACGGACTACAGTGTTCTTTTGGGGTTAGCCCTTCGGCATTAGTCTCCACCGGAGACTAATGTCTCCTTCGCCGCGAAGTATTCCTTTTGGGATTAGGCGGCTCGGCGAAACCTATCCTCAGCGCGATCGTATTCGTTAAGGGCCATGTGCTTCGGCGATACTCTATCCTACGCCGGTAAGCATTTCTTTTGGGATCGCTGCTTCGGCGATACTCTCCACTGGAGACTATCGTCACAGGAAACTTTCGTCACCGAAGTCTCGATGTTCAGCTTTAGCTGAACGAGTTCACTCTAGGGTTAAAAAAAGTTCTTTCAACGATATGAATCTTATTAATGCGTTTTATAGTATAATGCTTTCCAGAAGCTAAAAGCACCTTTGGTATTAGTATACGTTAGCGGGGGGTTATGATGATTGACACGGATAGTTCGATTTGTCCGAAAGAAAGGCCAAGGGCTTTACTGCTTTTAGCTGTAACCGCAACATTGTGGAGTCTCGGGGGATTACTTATAAAGTCTGTCGATACTAATCCACTGGCTATTGCAGGTTCAAGAAGCGCTATCGCGGTGGTTTTATTCCTTCTAGTACTAAAAAAACCTAAGCTTACTTGGTCTTATGCTCAAATTGGGGCAGCTTTAGCCTATGCCGCGACCTCGATTTTGTTTGTTACAGCAACCAAAACGACGACTGCTGCAAACGCTGTTCTGCTTCAATTTACCGCACCAATCTATGTTGCCTTATTTAGTGCATGGCTATTAAAAGAAAAAACAAAGTTATTGGACTGGATCACGATTTTTCTCGTTATGGGCGGTATGGTCTTGTTTTTTTTAGATAATCTAAGTACTAAGAGTATTCTGGGGAATGGCATTGCGGCAGCGAGCGGTGTCAGCTTCGCATTATTTATTATTTTCATGCGCATGCAAAAGGACGGGTCTCCGTTAGAATCTGTATTGCTCGGCAATATAATCACCGCAGCAATCGGGCTCCCATTTTTAACCCAAGCTGTACCTGATACATCTGGATGGGTGTACTTAATGATTTTAGGTATTGTCCAGCTAGGGATACCCTACATTCTATTTTCTAAGGCTATAAAGCATGTAACAGCCTTGGAAGCAATTCTTATACCTGTTATCGAACCACTCTTGAATCCGGTCTGGGTATTTTTGTTGTTAGGCGAAGCTCCAGGACTTTTAGCCATGCTAGGTGGTTTCATAGTGCTTTTAGCGGTTACTGTGCGATGTATCCTAACAGCACTGCCTTCGTCCACAAAAGAAGTGGCTCGTAGTAGCTAAGGCTGGACCAGGATTAAGCGAAGATCTGGTCCAAGGGGGATAAGTCTCCCGATCGTTGGAGCGAGGCATCCTAGGGCCGTTCTCAAACATAGTCAAAGCAGGCTTCTATTTTTGCTCAGTTTCAGTTTCAGTGGCAGTGTCAGAGTCTGAGTCCTTTAATAGAATATTTGAGTCACTGTTTTTGAGTAGGGGAGTTTGATTATTTAATTCGCTGATTTTTTCTTCTAAAATCTTTACAGCAATATTTAATTCTCGTATTTTTAAAGCTGACTTAATCTTACTGAAAAACCCTAAAAATGTTGCCGTCAATGCTCCAAGAAATGCAGATAAGAGAATAACTAAGGATTGTGATAGTTCATAATCAACCCAATAAAGTTTTATAAGTACTACATTAGAATTTAATACTGCAAATATAGCGACTAGCATTGAGAAGAATAATGAAACTATAAACCAAACCCGCATAGTTTTGCTTCCTTTCTAATACAGAATTCTTTGCTAAATTATAACATAAAATTGTATTCTCGATGGAAAATAATGTCGACGGTTGCTGGAAATTATGTTAAGAGTGACAACTTGGCGGACAATTTATTTATTTATTAAAAAAGGCTCCTCAGTTCACTGTGAACTGAGGAGCCTTTTGAATGATCTGTTATTAGTCTAAAAGAGTTATTTTGGAAGTTTTGCAAGTCTACTGTTATTCGTTGCAAGAATATAGATTACACCAGCCCATATCGCTGCAACAATAATCGTTCCGGCATTGAAGAACCCTCTTTGTGCAGTATAGAGAATCGAATAACCAAGCGCACCTGGGAGTAAAGCGTAATATGCGAAGACGACCATTGTCTTACGGATAACATAGCCTTCTTTGCCAAGCAGACCTACAACAGCTGAAGCGGCGACAACGTTGTGTACGCAGATGACATTTCCTGCGGCTCCACCCACTGCTTGCAGTGCTACGATCCAAGTTGGGTCTACTAAAATTCGTTCCCCTACACCGAACTGGAACAAGGAGAACATCATGTTGGAAACCGTGTTACTTCCAGCAACGAATGCACCAAGTCCACCAATCAAAGGAGCAAAGATTGGCCATGCTGATCCAGCTAAACCAGCAACCGCTTCTGCAAGCATAATCGGCATACTATTAAGTCCAGCTGCTCCACCTTTTGAATTCATGAACACTTGAACCATGGGGACTGTGAAGATGAGGGCGGAACCTGCGCCCAGCATCGTTATTGCGGAGGCTTTCCATGCTCTAGCATAAGCTTTCCCATCCATTTTATGGATGATGTACGTAATGAGGGAAACCAGGATAAAGATGGTACCGGGTAAATAAAGAGGTTGGAAGGAGGCTGAGATGCCTGTTCCGAAAATTTTAGGCCAAGAAACAGTCCAAAGCTTGGACCATTTTAATATAGGTAAGAATGAGAGTCGAGAGAGAACAAGGAAAGAACCAACGAGGATATAGGGCATCCAAGCCATTAGACCGCTCATCCTAGTCTTAGCGGAGATATCCTTAATCTCGATCGCACCAGACCATTCGGGTTCCCATTTGTCTTTTGCTTCGAAATCCCAAGCTTCTCCTTTAGGCATGAGGAAGCCATTCTTAGCAGCAGTAACGACAATTGCGAGACCAGTTAGTCCACCAAAAATGGAGGGGAACTCGGGTCCGAGCAAGTTAGCTGTGATAAGGTAAGGAATAGTCATGGAGAAGGCTGAGAAAAGTGCAAATTTCCAAATTTTAAGGCCTTCACTAAAGGATCTGTTTTTACCAAAGTAGCGGGTCATGAAAGCCACGACGAAGAGAGGAATAAGGGCACCTGCAGCAAAGTGAAGGAAAGCAACTTTGGTCGCGACGGCTACTCCAATGAATGTATTCCAGTCGGTAAATCCTAAAGAGGCGGCATAAGCTTGTAATTCAGGAGTTTTAAGTCCTGTGCTGACTCCGACGAGCATGGGTGTTCCAACCGCTCCGAAAGAAACCGGGGTACTCTGAATCATCATTCCAGCGACGACGGCAGCCATAGCAGGGAAGCCAAGTCCGACCATCAAAGGAACAGCAACCGCAGCAGGAGTACCGAATCCTGATGCACCTTCAATAAAGGAACCAAAGAGCCAAGCCACAATGATAACTTGAATTCTTCGATCGGCGGTGATTCCGGTGAAGCCTCTGCGAATGGCCTGAATTGCTCCACTTTCTTGTAATGTATTTAAGAGAAGAATGGCACCAAAAATGATGTATAAGAGTGTACCAGCAACAATAACTCCGTTAACAGATGCTGCAGCTACTTGAGCACCGGGGATTTTCCAAACAAAAAGTGCGAGTACCACTGCTGTGACATACGAGATCGGCATAGCTTTGCTTGCGGGCCATTTCAACCCTACAAGAAATAATCCAACAACAGCAATAGGGAGTAAGGAAAGAAGGGCTAATAATCCATTGCTCATTAAGAAACCTCCTAATTTTTTTTTATTAGCTAAAATAAATGCTTAATGGAGAATTTGAACTGATCACCCCCTTTCAAAAATAGGAACCATTCAATGATGATTTAGAACCGTTGAATGGTTGACCTATCATACCAGTAAGGCCAAAAAAAAATCAGATATGTGTGTAGACATATAGTATACTAAATCAAAAATATTTTCAATAATTGAGTTTATTTTCACTAATGAATAATCTAAATAGAAAGTTATAATATTTAGAAAAGTTTCATTTAGATTCTCTTATGTAGCGTTTCACTAAATGAGCATATAAAAAAGGTTAGTTCAGAGTCCATTAACGCGCAAACTAACCTTAAACTTAGTTCTGGTACAGCGAGGACTTAATACTTAAGCATTTTTCATGCGCTAGACCTAAATTGATGGAAATAACCTAGAACGAATTATAGGAATTATTATTACCTAACGTTTAGGTAAACTGAAATATTGAAATTAGCTTAACTCCTATCATAGGACCCTTCAGTTTCTGCGGTTGTTTAGTTATTTCATTATCTTTTAAGTCTTAATAAAAGTTCGCCTTACTGTCTCGTAGTAGGGATTGACCCATAAAATAATTTATTTTTCCTAAGTAAAAACACTTGGAAAAGATAGGCTATATCTGATAATATAACCAATAGAGTGATTAATTCTAGAATGTCAGCAAATGGTTTAGAAACACAGATCGTAGTTTGTTTGTTGATGCATTTTTGATATCTGGGGGGGTAATACAGATGGACACCAGTTCCCGTGTAAATCACCTGTTCGCTAAAAAGTCTCCTCTTGGCAGGAACTTGCCTGTAAGTAAACTAATCGAAATTGCCTTAGAGCGAAAGGAAGGAATACTCTCTAATACAGGAGCACTTTGTTGCACTACTGGAAACTATACAGGCCGCTCACCAAAAGACCGCTTTATTGTAGACGAGGCTTCTGTTCATGATCAAATTGCTTGGGGAAGTGTTAATAAGTCGATCAGCCCAGAGTGTTTTGATAACCTATACCGACGAGCTCTGGACTATTTAGAAACAAAGGAGTATTTTGTATTTGACGGGTTCGCTGGAGCAGATGCCAAATACGGTATACCAATAAGAGTGATTAATGAGTATGCCTGGCATAACATCTTTGTTCAGCAGTTATTTATCAGACCAACCGTTGACCAATTGGAGGAGCATCAACCTGAATTCACCATGATTTGTACGCCAGGGCTCACAGCCGATCCGGGAACTGACGGCACTAACTCAGAGGCATATATTATTCTTTCCCTTGAGAAAAAAGTAATTATCTTAGGGGGTACAGAGTACGCCGGTGAAATGAAAAAATCAATTTTTAGTGTACTTAATTACTTAATGCCTTTTCGTGAAGTATTACCTATGCATTGCTCGGCAAATGTCGGAGCCGACAGGGATGTGGCACTCTTCTTTGGTCTTTCAGGCACGGGCAAAACCACTCTGTCAGCTGATCCCCAGCGCAATCTGATTGGCGATGATGAGCACGGTTGGTCCAGAAACGGAGTCTTCAATTTTGAAGGAGGTTGCTATGCTAAATGCATTAACCTATCTCAAGAGCAGGAACCTCAAATTTGGAACGCCATTCGGTTCGGGACAGTTATTGAGAATGTTATTGTAAATACTGATTCTAGGGAGCCAGATTACAGTGACAACTCTCTTACTGAAAACACACGAGCCGGTTATCCTGTCACTTATATTGATAAAGCCTTAATACCGGGTCTGGCCGGCCATCCCAGTGTGGTTGTGTTTTTAACCGCGGATGCCTTTGGAGTATTACCGCCGATCGCGAAACTTAACAAAGAGCAAGCCATGTATCATTTTCTATCGGGTTACACATCAAAGCTCGCTGGTACCGAGCGGGGAGTCACTGAACCCCAAGTCACATTTTCTACATGTTTCGGGGAACCATTCCTACCATTAAACCCAGCCGTTTATGCGGAAATGTTGGGAAGTCGCATCGATGAACATCATTCTAAGGTATATTTAGTGAATACTGGCTGGTCCGGTGGACCGTATGGAGTTGGTAAACGCATGAACCTGGCTTATACCAGAGCTATAATAACAGCTGCTTTAAATGGAGAGTTAGAGAAGGTTGGATATAGTCCTGATCCTGTCTTTGGCATTCTCATTCCAGAAGAGGTAACTGGGGTGCCAGTTGAAATCTTAACTCCACGTAATACTTGGGAAGATACTGAGGCTTATGACAAAACTGCACACTCTCTCGCGGAGAGCTTCCGCCAGAATTTTGCTAAATTTAGGGACGTTTCAGCCGATATCCGTTCCGCTGGTCCTTAAGCTCATTTGGCAATATTTTTATGGTATTCGAGGCAGTATGGGTTTTACTGCAGCTTTACTTGTTTCAGGAATAGATCGTGAAAAGTATTTCTAAATTGAGGAGGTGTGGCAATTCACACCTCTTTTTCTATACTAGTCAGGCCCCCATGCCGCTCCGCACTACCACTGAGGAAAGCCTTGCTATCCCTCAACTACGTCTTTTAGTGAAAAGGACCATGATCGACAAAGATCATGGTTCCTTGAAAGGTTATTTATTGGTACTGTGCTGCTTATTGGGTAACTTTTTGCCTGGATTCCCTTTACCTTGATGCTTCTTATTTTCTGCGGCTTTCTCCTGTGTATCGTGTATTTTCTCTACCTTATCCATAATTACCCTCCTTGCTTAAGAGCCTTTTCTTACTTTAACCACCCGTCCCGAAAAACATGCAGTTACAAGCGAGGGTTTAAAGGCCCGTTTTGATTTTGTCGAATGAAAATTAGAATCCGTGAAATATTGACTATAAAAAAGCCTAAGGAAGGTGATACCATGAAGTTTAAGGAGTTTACTTATCAACGTCCGAATTTATTGGAAGTGGAAACCAAGTTTACTGGGCTATTAGCTAAATTTGATCTGGCTGAAGATGTGGAACAACAGGACCTGCTGATGGTAGCGATTAATGAGTTAAGAAGTGAATTTGAGTCGATGGAGCAGCTTGTGATTATACGCCATACAATCGATACGACTGACCCATTTTACGAGGAGGAACAGAATTTTTTTGACGAAGGAACTCCGATTTATCAGGGTTTGATTTCCCGATATTATCGGTCTTTGGTCAATTCGAAATTCAGACAGGGCTTAGAAGAAAAGTGGGGAAAACAGCTTTTTGTCAAAGCTGATCTAACCCTTAAAACCTTTGCCCCAGAAATTATTGAAGACTTACAACAGGAAAACAAACTTTCCAGTGACTATACCAAGCTCATTGCTTCGGCTAAGATAATGTTTGAAGGGGAAGAGAGAAATCTACCTGGCTTGGTACCATTTCAGTTATCGACTGATCGAGACATGCGGAAACGAGCCAATGCCGCCAAATACGCTTTCTTTACTGCTAATGAAGTGAAGCTGGACGAAATCTATGACGGTTTGGTTAAAGTTCGAACACGAATGGCCGAGAAGTTAGGGTTCAAAAACTTCATTGAGCTTGGGTATGCGAGAATGCTTCGCTCAGACTACACACCAGATATGGTGGCAAACTTCCGTAAGCAAGTCAAAGACTCTATTGTTCCGGCGGCCAGTAAACTACGGGAACGACAAAGGAGACGGTTGGGGTCGGCGACTCTGCCTTATTATGATGAGAAGTTTAATTTTCAAACTGGTAATGCTTTGCCTCAAGGGAATCCAGAATGGATTGTGAACAATGGACAACGTATGTACAGCGAGTTGTCAACAGAGACCGGCGAATTCTTTCAGTTTATGGTGGACAATGACTTGATGGATTTGGTTAGTAAAAAGGGTAAAGCAGGAGGCGGTTATTGTACGTTTATCAGTCAATATCAGGTACCTTATATCTTCTCTAATTTTAACGGTACATCTGGCGATATTGATGTCTTGACGCATGAAGCCGGGCATGCTTTTCAAGTATATTGTAGTAAAAACTTTCAAATACCGGAATATCATTGGCCTACTTATGAGGCCTGTGAGATCCACTCGATGAGCATGGAATTTTTTACATGGCCGTGGATGGAACTTTTCTTCAAAGAAGACGCTGACAAATATAAATTCACCCACTTGAGCGATGCGTTACTCTTCATTCCTTATGGGGTTAGTGTTGATGAATTCCAGCATTTTGTCTACGCTCACCCAGGGGCTTCACCACAGGATAGGAAAGCAGCCTGGAGAGAGATCGAAAGGAAATACCTGCCTCATCGCGACTATGAAGACAACGACTATCTGGAACGAGGTAGTTACTGGCATCAACAAGGGCATATTTTTGGGGATCCCTTTTATTACATTGATTACACCCTAGCGCAAATTTGTGCCTTCCAGTTCTGGAAAAGGTCCCGTGAAAATCGCGAATCGGCCTGGGCTGATTACCTGAAGCTTTGTCAGGCCGGGGGCAGTCAATCGTTTTTAGAACTGACTGAGTTAGCCAATTTGGTATCTCCATTTCAAGATGGCTGCATAACATCCGTAGTTAAAGTCATTGAAGACTGGCTCGATGGGGTAGATGATTCTCAGCTGTGATTTTTCAAAAAGACCTTAGCTAAACAGACAAAAGACTATCCGTGTGGTTAGCTTTTGTCTGTTTAGTTTCATCACGTTATTCTTAATTACAACATTCTTGAGGAGACAAAGGCAAAACCAAAGCTTAAATAGCATCCACTTTCATAAACTTAAAAAATCATCCTTTTTATGCTTAAATAAACAATTTAAAGCAAAAAAAACTGGACCAAAGTCCTATTAAGATGTGCTATTTGGACATTATGGAGAAAGATGGAAAGTATTATACTTAGCTTATTAAGAAGGTGGGTGCTTAAATGAAGTTTATAATTCCGTATCTGATCTGTCTGGCATTATATCTGGCCTTCAATTACGGAGCACATCTTGGGGATGAAAAGATAGACTAATGAGCGCCTGGAATAAGGCGCTTTCCTTTTGGATAACTATTGCAAATCAAGTGTAATTTTTAGCTTCTGGGTTAGTATATAAACCTAACTTTAAAGGAGTATCGGGCTTTGGTCCTATCTAAAATAGGACATTTGGACATTACAGAACTGGGCAATATGAGATATTCTTCAAAAGAGACCAATAAAGAGAAAAAAGGAGAAAAAGAGATGGCATCCTTAACAATTGAGTATTTAAGCAATACATTCGAACGGGCTAAAGAACTTGATTACCGATTCGTAGGAATCCTAATAGAGAAGGATGGCTTTGAGATGCCGGAAGTAATAATAAATCAAGTTGAGAATTTCGATAGTATTCTTGCTTATTATGAGAAGACTTACAACGAAAATTTAAACCATAAGTATGCTGAAGGGAAAAGAATTTCTGCATTTACTTTTGGCAATTCTTTTAGTGAGATTCAAGAGTATTTATTAGGATAAAGACCCATCAATTGTAGTTGCTCGAAATTTATAAAGGAAACGCCTGAACGGGCGTTTTTTTATTATTTGACAACAAATATTCATCTATTAATAAAAATACGAGAAAGTATCTTTCCAAAAACAGGAATTGAAAAGTTTTTATAGAAGATTATTCATGCTCGGCAATGGTTGTGCCTTATTCTAAGATATTCTCAATAAAAGTGGTATTCATCTCCACAAGATTATACTCTCTGGCTTTAACAGAGGCACTTAAAGTAACATCACCTGCTAAAACCCTGATAATCGGTCTCATTGGTAGACTTTTATTCTGATCCACAACAATACCAACTTCTCCGGTATTGAGTTTAACTGTACATCCAGTTGGATAGGCAGCCACATGTTTTAAGAACATCACAACCAGATCTGGGTGAAAAAGTATTCCCGAACTCCCCATTACAATCTCGCAAGCCACATGCGGTAATACTTTCTGATGTCCAGGCGCTCCATTCACCAAGTTATCGTAAAAATCAGCAAGACCGACAATTTGAGCTAGGTGATGAATACGCTTCCCGTTCAATTGACGGGGATATCCGCTGCCATTTATCCGTTCATGGTGTTGTAAAGCGACATGGGCACTTAAAAGACTGAGCTCGCGTTTAGCTTTTATAATCTCAAAGCCATTCACAGTGTGAGTTTGATAATGAGAAGTTTCCTGAGATGATAAGGGAACTCTTTTGTGTATAAGCTGTTTCGGCAGTTTTACTGTGCCGATATCATGCAGTAAAGCACCGATGGCCAGAGCCTCCAAGTTCGTCCTATCTAACCCTAGAGCCTTACCTATAACTGTAGCAAGCACACATACACTGACCGCGTGTGAGAACATTTGGTTGTCGAAACTGCGCATATCCACAAGGCTTAAAAAAATTTCTTTCTGGTATAGAATATCTTCTACAATATTGTTAATGGCCCTTTTTACTTCAAAGCCATTAAAATCTTTACCCAGCCTGACGGCTTGACTCGACTGTTCGAAGGATATGATCGCTTCTCGACGATGGTCCTCTGATACAACATCCTCGATAATAATATCACGCGTTTCTTCATCATCAATGTAGACAATACTTATTCCTAGCTCTCTTAATCGAGCAATGTAAGGTAAAGTGAGAAGGACTCCTCGTCCCAACAATACTCGACCCTGTCCGGAATAAATCGTCCGACCCATCATATCTCCTAATTTAAGACTGTTCACACTTACTTGTCGCATCAATAAGACACTCCTTCAAATAACCTAAAACCAATATTAATACTTGGCAATTATAAATCAACTGATCTGCATAATCCACTTTTCTAGGCATGTAGGGAATAAGGTCCCCAATTAAGTAGGTCCTTCGTACTAGTCGCGTACAAAAAATACGCGTTATTGCTTTAAGGAAGCTGGTTGAACTCCAATATTTGAATATTACAGTTAAATGATAGTTTAGTCTAAATACGCAGAAAAACACGGTCCAACCAATTTACTCAGATACAAATTACAAAGCTGAGAAGTAAAGACAATAGCCCTAGCATCCTGAAATGCTGGGGCTATTGTTCTATGCGTACGGGTGATACTCATACTTAGGACAGGGTCAGGTGAAAGAGGTTGGCCTAGTTATAAATATGCCTGTTTGCTATTGCACCCATTTAAACAAGATAGTTTAACCGAATTACTAAGTAGAAAACTTAAGGAGGACTATTTAATGAGAAAAAAGATTGCGGCGATGACTTTAGCTATTTTTTTAACCGGAGCAACTGGAAATGTGTATGCAAACAGTGATGTAACTTCAATGCCTGGTACGGCAACAAGTAACGATCAAGTATTAACAACAGTAGTAAGTTTAAAGGAAATTGAGGAATCAGCAGGTGTTCTACCTGACTCCAATTTTTATAGCTTAGAACGGAGAATTGAAGAGCTTCAGATTGCGATTACACGAAGTGAGGAAAAACTCGCGCAACTTATGGCGCAATTTGCCATTGAGAGAGCTGCTGAAGTAGTTCTTATGGCTAACAAAGGCGAAGAAGAGCTTGTAAGTAAAGCAACAGATGAATACGTTAAAATGCTGGCCTCAGCAACAGCACATATAAATAACGCAATGAGAGCGAAGGATGAAGCGGTACAGACTGTAGCGAATCTCAATGAATCGTATAAAAGAAGCGGGGAAATCTTAAATACAATTCTGGATAAGGTTCCAGAAGAAGCTAAGGGTGCTATTGAAAACGCCTTAGGTAACAAAGATAAAGAGATTGCAGCGGTTAATGTTTTCTATGCAACTAAGGAAGCTTTTTTGGCAGTGAAAAAGGAACTTGAGAAGGCAAAACAAAGGCTGGAAGTGGCTAAAAAAACAGGGGATGCTGAAGCAATTAAAAACGCAGAACAAAAAGTAAAAGAAGCCGAAGCATTAAAAAATGAACTTGAGGAATTAAAGGACGCTACAGATTTTTCAAAAGAAGTAGTCTTGCCTGCATCGACATGGGCAAATAGTCCAATGGTTTTCTTCACGGTGGCACCTCAATTACATAAGTCACGATCTTGTTAGTCCCTTTCATCATAGCATAGAGTTTCAGGACAACAAATATAGAGTGGGCAGTCTTCTTTTATAGACTGCCCTGTTGTATTGATGCAAAAGATGGTATATTTCATTTTGGAAATTGCGAAGTAAGGATTAATCATATAATCTATAGGATGGAACAAAGGACGCATTTAAAATCGTTGATGTCAAAGAGTATCACGATATGAGTATTGAGGATGCTTGCAAAGGTGCCTTTTGTTCTGGAAGCAAACCGCACAAAGTGGAAGAAAAATAACTGACGAGGAGGATCCTGCTTGTGAACGTTGCCCTGGATTGTATTCCTTGCTATATAAAGCAAACAATCAATACTTTAGCACAGACTGAAATCGTTGAGGAAAAAGCGAGAGAAATCATCCATCAGACTCTGTCCCTGATTCCTCAATTAGACCCGCAAGGAACCCCTGCAGAGAACTCGACTATTATTCTTAGAAAGGTCAATGAGCTGTTGGGAATCGAGGATCCTTTTCATAGTGCTAAGAAGGAGTCCAATGAATTGGCTCTGAAACTTCTGCCCCAATTAAAAGAGAAGATTCGCCAAAGTACAGATCCACTCTTTATGTCTCTGCAAATCGCAGTTGCCGGGAATATTATCGATATGGGCATCCTGAAAGACTTTGATGTTGAGGAGAGTATTCAGGAGGCCATGGATAAGAATTTTGCCCGCGATGATTATGCATCTTTCCAGCAAAGACTATTAGAAGCCCGGGAGATATTAATTCTCGGTGATAACAGCGGAGAAATTGCTTTCGATAGGCTATTAGCTGAGCAGCTGTCCGAATTGGGGATCGAGGTGACCTATGTCGTTAAGGACCAACCGATTTTAAATGATGCCACGATGGAAGATGCGGTTTATGTAGGCATGACAGAGCAAATCCGCGTAATTTCAAATGGCAGTGGTTTTTTAGGGACAATTCTGAAAGATTGCTCTGACGAATTCAAACAGGCCTTTGAAAAGGCTGACCTAGTGATCAGTAAAGGGCAGGCTAATTATGAATCTTTAGAAGCGCTTGGCAAGGAGGATAGAAGGCTGTATTTCCTACTGCGGGCCAAATGTGAGATTGTAGCGGAAAATTTAGGGGTTCAACTTGGTGAAATGGTATTTTGCTGCAGTTAAGTGAGTTTCACAAGACCTGGTGTGGAAGCTGGTCGGAGTTGATAACGTGGTTGTGTACTTTATACAAAGGTTTTAATCTGCAATCAGGTAAGAATAAAGGAATTTGCTCTCCCCTATACTTAAGAAGTGTAGGGGTTGGTTTTTGTCTACAATTCATTTTTCACCATGTTTCGCGGTTCAGGTGTAATATAGTAATGTTGAAAGAAAGGACAACCTTTCTTTCAAAGCCAATTAGGCGTAAAGACGATTCCTATGTTGAAGAAGTGTGTTGTGGACTCATTTGTCTAAGGCCGGTGGTATGAAATTTAAGGAGGGTCTTGCCATGCAAAAGACTATTAATACCATGTATTTTAGCGCGACAGGTACAACTGAAAAAATAGTAGCTAGAATAGCAAAAAGAATTTCAGAGAATATGGATAGGGAAATAACCATAGACAATATCGATTTTACATTACCGGAAGCTAGGTTAAAGCCAGTATCTTTTTCAGAAGAAGATGTAGTCATTATTGGAGTTCCAGTCTATGCAGGAAGAGTGCCTAATGTTTTGTTAAACTATTTAAATGTTATTAAAGGTAATGGTGCCTTAGCAATCCCTGTAGTTGTTTATGGCAACAGGAACTATGACGATGCTTTAATAGAATTAAAAGATATTCTTGAATTTAACGGTTTTAAAGTTATTGCAGGAGGAGCATTTATTGGAGAACACTCATTTTCGATAACTCTTGCCGCAAACAGACCGGATGAAAAAGACATGAACATTGTCGGTGAGTTTGCCGATCAAATATACGTAAAATTAACAACTCTTGAGGGAATTCAGACTTTAGTGGTAAATGGAAATCAACCCTATAGGAAACACTATATGCCTAAAGATAAAGATGGTAGTCCTGTGGATATTAGAAAGGTTGCTCCAAAAACGAATAGTAATTGTATTGACTGTAAACTTTGTGTCAAGGTCTGTCCTATGGGTTCCATTAATTTCGAAGATGTTTCTATTTTAAATGGAATTTGTATTAAATGTGGCGCGTGTATCAAGAAATGTCCTAACCAAGCAAAGTATTTTGATGATAAAGATTATTTAAGACACAAACAGGAATTAGAAATCGAGTATGCCTCGCGAAGAGAACCGGAATTATTCATATAATTATTCAACGACTGATATTTGGACTTGGACTACTTCGCAATTTATACGCTTACCTCTAATTTGTTCTGCATAACCGCTAGCGTTATCGAAGGAGAGATAAGCTGCCATACTTAAATTAATGGTCGTTCGCAATTTAACTTTGTTACTGATTCCTCCACCTAACCAATATGAACCATCCTTTAGTAAAATTGCATAGACAAGCTCTTTATCCTTGATTGGTTGCACATTATCACTCCTACAAACTTTATCCCAACTGTATTATACTTATGTTAATACATACAAGGTCCTATTGGAACCCGTATTAAAGTTTCTGGGAGGAAAAAATGAAAAAGAAATCTAAGCTAGTCCGGAAGGCAAGAACAAGGTCTCTCTTCAATACGGGTACTCGCCCCCATAAATCTAATAAGGACTATACCCGAAAAATAAAATACAAGGAAACTATCTTGAGAGATGGGGAAGAGAATAACTGACCAAATTAAGAGGGACATTCATAGGGTATTCATCACCGAGAAAGGGCGAAAGCTTATGTGTGGCCGATATTCCTTTTCCAAACCTGAAGACATTAAGGAACGTTTTGACCTAGTTCAACTCGAATTTGAGTTTGGGCCACGCTATAACATTGCTCCATCTCAAACAGTTCCTGTAGTGATCCAACAAAATGGCTGCAATCGCTTACTGATGTTAAGATGGGGCTTGATACCCTATTGGGCAAAAGATATGAGTATCGGGAGCAAGTTGATTAATGCCCGAGCGGAAACATTGGAGGAAAAGCCGAGTTTTCGCAAGTCGCTTGAGCAAAAGCGTTGTCTGGTCTTGGCAGACGGTTTCTACGAGTGGAAAAAAGAAGGTCGTGTCAAGAAACCCTTTAGAATCACGCTGCAAGATGGCAGACCATTTGCTTTCGCTGGTCTGTGGGATTCTTGGTTGTCACCGACAGGCCAAACTATAAACTCCTGTGTGATCATTACGACTACGCCTAATAAGTTGATGGAACCAATACACAACAGAATGCCTGTGATATTGCCACAGAATATGGAGTCGCTTTGGCTGGATGCGGATGTTACCTCTAGCCGCGAAGTTAAAGGGTTGTTGAGGCCTTCTCCGGCGGAAGGGATGGTTGCGTATGAGGTATCACCGATAAATTCTCCACATAACGATATACCAGAATGTGTGATTCCAGTAAGTAGACTATTTTAGCCAGATCCTATACAGGCGTTCCGCAATGCCTCCATAATGATAAGCCAAAGTCCCTAGCCATGAAGACTAGGGACTTTGTATTTTGTAAGTTTAAGGCACTATATTAAAATGTGTAGTTTAAGACACTATATTAAAATGTGTAGAAGGATTTAAATGGCTAAAACAGATTGAAAATAAAAAATGATGATTAAGAAACCTTGCTAAGCGGTGGGAAAACAGTTACTATGTCCGAAAACTAATTAAGTAATTATATAACGCCTCCATGGAATTCTGCGCGGATCTGTTTGCGCAAGAAAACGCACTATTTCTTTTTGACCATTGTAAGTAGCTTTTCCTTGCGAGTCTTTGCCCATTAGGATGATTGGCATATCTGGAAAAACATGACTATAAGCATTTCTGGCTTCTTTAGTTTCACTACTGCTCTGGATTATATGAGGTTTAACCACAACAATAGCAAAAGTAATATCCTGTTCCTTAACGATGGCACCTTCGATTTGATAACTCATAATAACGCTATTACCCCCTTAATGAATACGAGTTTAGTTTTGTCTAACCCCAACTCACAAAATTCGACACAAAAATAGAAACCCCTCTTAATTTTAAATATTTAAAGTGGTTACGAATCTCAAGAAGTCTATGACTGCATAAATCAGAGCCTTCTCTATAAAATCCAGAATACTATTATATATTTCCATGTCGTTGAGTGGTAGCAGGTTTAGCATGTCCAAGTTCATCCTGGATAAATCATAAGTGGGGCAAGGATGGGTAGTTGGATAAATAAATGTTTCATTTCAACTATTTTACTATGATCTTGCATTGAAATAGTTAGAACGGGTTTTCGTTTCCTAATCCCCGTCGAACTTTAATCGGAAAATCACTTCGTTTACAAACATAGCCTATAATATTTGCAGCAAGAGTTTTCGCTAAGGTTAGCTCAGAAATCAGTAAATTAGCCACCTCTGCAGGAACGGCCATTAGTAAACCACCGGAGGTTTGGGCATCAAATAGAACCATTTGTTCGAGTAAGGTTATTTTTTCTTCCCAATGGACTTGATCACCTAAATAGCGAGCATTTGAATGGGTCCCGCTGGAGACTCCCCCATATTTAAGAATATCCCAAACTTGGGGTAAAATCGGTAACTTGTCATAGTCAAGCATCACGGATAAATCCGGATTTAACATTTCACTGAGATGGCCCAAAAGACCGAACCCCGATACGTCCGTACAGGCATGAACCGGAAACGTCTGCATAACTTGGGCCGCCTTCAGGTTAAGTTCCAACATGACTGCAGTTAGGGCTGCTTCTACCTCGTCTCCCACAATCCCAGAATCAATCCCTGTAGCCAATATCCCAGTGCCTAGAGGTTTTGTCAAGATTAGCGCATCCCCAACAAGGGCACCACTTTTGCGGATTAACTTTTGTGGATGAACGAGTCCTGTTACCGAAAGGCCATACTTTGGTGAAGCATCATCCACAGAATGCCCACCGACAATGGAAAACCCAGCTTCCGCAGCTTTCGCAGCACCACCGGCTAAAATGGCTCCTAAAGTTTCCATGGGCATCGTTTTGATTGGAAAGCTGACGATATTCAGAGCGAATATCGGTTTGGCTCCCAT
>LADV01000159.1 GCA_000961805.1 Peptococcaceae bacterium BRH_c23
CTTAATCGCTCATCCCACAATTCCACCGGAAGCCCAAACTCTAAACGCAAAACCTCTGTAAACTCATCTGTCAAGGCACAACGGGGCCCCAAGGTTCCATTCATATTTTTAGGATAACCTACGACAATCTCCATCACCTCATACTCGCGAATGAGTTCACGCAACTCTTCGATTTCCTTCTTGGACCGTTTAATGGTTTTAACCCCCTGGGCCGTCCAAAATAAAGCATCACTCATCGCCACACCAATCGTCTTCGAGCCAAAATCTAACCCCATAATCCGCATAATAGTTTCCTCCAGATATTTACACAATTTTAAGACAAAAATGCGGACAAGCTCTCCCGCAATACCCACAAAGCACACAGACCTCATTATCCACAACGGCTATTTCTTCAATCCTCAATGCACCCTGAGGGCATGCTTCCAAACATAACCCACACCCTTGGCACCAATCAGCCACATATAGTTTTCGTTCTCTGCACTTGACTTTTTCCCGCAACTTCGGAGGGATTTCTTGTCCTGAAACCAAGAGCAAATTATAATCCACTTCTTCCCGGCTGGACATTCCCAGAGCTAAAGCTTGCACACCCGGAATCTTTTGGATAAAACCTACGGCTTTTTCTGGATCATTCGTCAAATGACCGCCCCCGAAAACTTTCATGGCGTAAATCCCAATCCCAATTTCCGCAGCAAAAGTAACTGCCTCAAGCATCTCCTCTAATTTACCATCGATAATCCCTAGACCCTGATAATTTAAGATGGGATGGATCACATCAAGCCCAGGCTGAAGCGCCCCAGCCCTGACTCCTGCCACGGCATGGGTTGAAAGGCCAATCCAGCGCACAATCCCCTTTTCCTTGGCTTTTAGGAGTTCTTCCCAAGCCCTAATGTGCCCCTTGAGAGTTAAAGCGCTTTCCTGCTCATGGAGTAGAAAAAAGTCGAGCGTATCTCGATTAAGAGCAGTACGAGCTTTTTCCAGGCTCAAACGCATTTCCTCCGCCGTCACTGCGTAGCTCTTACTAACAATTTGAACGTCAGGATAATCTTTGATGACCGTAGCAATTTGCTCATAATTGGCATAGATTTCTGCCGTGTCAATCCAGTTAACCCCTTGTTCAAGAGCATAGCGCAAAACATTAGCCCCTTCAGCCGCTGTCAAACGTCCTTGTAATGGGGATATAGCTAAACTTCCAAAGCACACCTCTGAAACTTCCGATCCCCATAAACCAAGTTTGACCTGACGCATCTCATACTCCTTTCGAAACGCGAGGTGCGAAGTCCGAAGTTCGAAGTCCGAGATTAGAATATCTCGTTTCAGACTCTTATTTCGCGTGCTTCGAGTAACGTGCCTCGCATGGTGTTACTCGCTTCGCCTCGTGCCTAATGCATCGCTAAAGTTGAAACCCTCACCACTTTGAGTGAGGGTTTCAGCTTTAGCATTACTTACTTTTACTTTACTTTACTTTAATTAGCTTTAGCTCTAGCTACTTTAACTTTACATTAGCTTTAGCTACTTTTCTTTACTTTTCTTGCAAGTAGGTTCTGACCAACTCTTCAATCAGCTCAAAGCGTTCAAGTTTACGAATCATCGCGCGTGCCTGATTGTGGCTCGTAATATATACGGGGTCGCCAGACATGAGATAGCCAACCATCTGATTTATTGGGTCATAGCCTTTTTCTTGCAACGCAGCGTACACCTTCTGCAAAATATCGCGGGCAGAAACTTCCTCATCTCCCACTGCCTTAAACATCATGGTTTCTTCCATTCGATCCATTTTCCTGTCCCCCTTTCGCCTTTCGTTAGCACTGATCACCCAACTGTACAAGGGTGTTTTAAGTTAAAGCAAGAGCTTCTCTATTTTTTAAGAAATCCTCTTACTATTGTTGATACACGATCAATGGCTTCACCCAGTTTACTAGGATCTTTGCCTCCAGCTTGAGCCATGTCCGGCCGGCCGCCTCCGCTTCCGCCCGTAATTTTAGCAACTTCTTTTATAATCTGTCCGGCATGTAACCCACTTAAACCTGTAGGGCTTACAACCGTCACAAAATTCACCTTACCTTCGCTTGCCGCACCTAAGACGATGACTCCAGACTTGAGTTTGGCTCGTAAAAGATCTGCCATTTGACGAAGGCCTTCCATATCAGAAACATGCACCGTAGAGGCTAAGACTGGAATTCCCTCGATCTCAGTAACCCGTTTTAGCAATCCTTCCACTTCATTCTTGGCGAGTTTTGCCTGAAGTTGGCCAATTTCCCGTTCAAGGTCTTTGACTTGAGTCATCAACCCTTGGACGCGTTTTCCTACTTCTAAGGGTTGGGCTTTAAGGTTTTGGGCAACTTCCATGACTTGTTCATCAAGAGCACGGAAATACGCTAAGGACTCTAAGCCTGTGATTGCCTCAATCCTACGCAGACCAGCCCCGATTCCACCCTCGCTGAGAATTTTCACCAGCCCGATTTCTCCAGTATTTTTAACATGCGTCCCACCGCACAGTTCTTTGCTGACCATTCCCATATTAACAACTCGAACTGTTTCTCCATATTTCTCTCCGAAAAGTGCCGTAGCCCCGCTCAGTTTAGCCTCTTTCAAGAGCATTTCAGTGGCATCTACCGGCAGATTTTTCAGCACGGCTTCATTAATAATACCCTCAACTGCTCTAAGTCCCTCCGCCGTCAGCGGAGAAAAATGGGTAAAGTCAAAACGCAGGCGTTCTGGAGAAACTAAAGACCCTGCTTGCTGGACATGTTCCCCCAAAACAGAGCGCAGGGCAAAATGAAGCAGGTGCGTTGCGCTGTGATGGCGAGAGGTGGCTTGGCGGGCAACGAGATCTATTTCTGCATCGACTGTTTCCCCAACGTGCAACACTCCTGTGGTTACCTGAGCACGGTGATAAAGGGTGCCGGTAACACCTTTTTTCACTTCAAGCACACGAGCCTCGGCACGAGGGGTTCGGATCACTCCCCAATCAGACACCTGACCGCCGCTTTCTGCATAAAAAGGAGTCTCAGCAAGGAAGATCAGGACCTCTTCCCCTTCACCGGCATCCTGCTTCTCCTCGCCACTAACAAACAACCCTTCAATTCGAGTCGCTACTGAAAGCCTCTCATAACCAACAAATGGAGTCAGCCCTAAGAGTTTAGCTTTTTCCATGAGTTGTGGGCTTTCAACCACAGCACGCATTTGCTGAGATTGCTCTTTTGCCTTCAGGCGATGCTCTTCTGCCGCAGTTTGAAATGCCCCCATATCAACGGTTAAGCCTTGCTCTTCAAGCATTTCTTCCGTCAACTCTACCGGAAAGCCATAGGTTTCATAGAGATAAAAAGCATCCGTTCCGGCTAGAACAGTCTCCCCTTGTTTCATAAGTGCTTTAACCTTTTCCTGCAACAGCTGAGTGCCTTGCTCCAAAGTTGCTTGGAAGTTCTTTTCTTCTAAGTTTAAGTGATTTAAAATAAAATTCTCATTTTCCTTAAGCTCTGGATAGGCCTCAGAGTAATCTTTTTGGATCACCTGAAAAGCTGATTCCAAGAACGGTTTGTCAATTCCCAGAAGTTTGGCGTACCGGACAGCGCGCCGCAGAATACGTCGCAGAACATACCCTCTACCTTCATTGTTCGGGCGAATCCCATCTGCTAACATAAACGACACAGCTCGAACGTGGTCAGACACCACTTTTAAAGCCAAATCATTTTTGGCATTTTCCCTATATTTAACTCCAGCTAAGGTTGCCACATGGTCAATAATGGGACGGAATAGATCCGTATCGAAATTGGTCTCAACCCCTTGCATCACTGACGCAATCCGCTCTAAACCCATACCTGTGTCAATGTTTTGCTTCGGAAGAGGGGTTAGGACACCCGCTTCATCGCGGTTATACTGCATGAAGACTAAATTCCAGATCTCTAAAAAGCGATCACAATCACAGCCCATAGCACAACCAGGTTTGTCACAACTCCTGGCCTCTCCAAGATCGACATATATTTCTGAACAAGGTCCACACGGCCCTGTAGGACCGGCGGCCCAAAAATTTTCAGGATCTCCTAAGATTCGATCGGACTTAACGCCCGCTTTCTCCCAAATCATTCTGGCTTCTTCGTCTTCAGGATAGATAGTTACCCAAAGCTTTTCCACTGGGATTTTCAATACCTCGGTTATATACTCCCAAGCCCAGGGAATTGCCTCATTTTTAAAGTAGTCACCAAACGAAAAGTTTCCCAACATCTCGAAATATGTATGGTGGCGAGCTGTTTTCCCTACCTCTTCCAGATCCGGGGTACGAACGCATTTTTGAGCAGTTGTGGCTCTGGGAAAAGGTGGTTCTACCCGGCGTTGAAAATAGGGTTTAAAGGGAACCATGCCTGCGACAGTTAATAACAAGGTCGGATCATCTTTAGGGATCAGCGAGGCACTGGGCAAAACATTATGTCCTTTAGCCTCAAAATACTTTAAAAACATGTCCCTTAATTCATTACCAGAATACATACGAACACCCCTTTAGAATTCAATCTAAAATTAGCCAGCACAATAAAAAATAACCTCACCCTATAAATCAGGGGCGAGATTTTTTTGAGATCACCCTGCATATTTTACGGTTCAAAGAACTTACATCTTCTATTCATCTGACAAATTCCCCATTGTTTATAAAGTATATACAGGGAAAGTCTTATTTGTCAACCAAATTAAACTTTTGTCGAAACTAACCTAAAATATACATGATTCAAGATGACTCGCACAACAGCCGCTAACGGAACTGCCAAGAACATGCCCCAGAAGCCAGCAATCTCTCCACATGCCAAAAGGGCAAAAACGACCCACAGGGGATGGAGGCCTACACTTTCACCCATGAGCTTAGGCGAAATAATATTGCCCTCGAGCTGTTGTACGATAAAAATAATCAAAGTAACTTTCACGGCCATTGCAGGTGACTGCGTTAAAGCCAACAAGACTGCTGGTACCGCCCCAATCACTGGTCCAAAGTAGGGAATGAGATCAAATATTCCGCAGATCAAACCAATTAACAGAGCATATTCCATCCCCACTAATTTTACACCAATACCGATTAATATCCCTACAATCACGGCGACGACTAGGTCTCCCCGTATGAATTGGCGAATCACATGGTTGATATCTTGCCACAACCGTCGCCATTCCATCCTCCAGCGTTGTGGAATAATTCGAAAGAAGCCATTTCCTAGGCCCTTCCAGTCAGCTAGGAAATAGATGGCGATCACCGGGGATAACATGTAAAGAGTGAATGTAGACAATACATTAGGTAAACTAGCTAAGAAAAGGTTAAGCCGATCGGCAATTATGATCTCGCTTTGCGCTAATTGTTGATCCAATACCTGCGCCACACGGCTTGGCAAGCCAGTCGCCTTAAATTGCTCACGAAAGCCATCTATCATGACTGTAATTGACTCAATTGTCTTAGGTAACACTACCACCAATTTACTAAGTTCATTATAAATTATGGGCAGGATAAAAAATATTGCAGTAGCTAAAATCGCTATAATTATAGTGAAAACAATCGCTATGGATTTGTTCCTGCTGATCCTATAGCGTTCCAAGCCTTCGACAAAGGGATTAAGAAGAAAAGCAAGGACAAAAGCAAGAAAAAACGGACCTAAAATTGCCTTCACCTTGAAAAGAACCAAGATTGCTATGAGTAGGCAGGTTCCTGTAAAGATCCATTTCCAATACTTATACTTCATCTTATCTCCTTCCTATTAAAATTGAAGAAGCTATATTTATGCGTTCTTCTGACAAGAACCTTTTTCATTAATCAGTAATACCGTGTATTATCATAGGTATTGACTTGCAAAAAAAAGCGCGCGATGCGCGCTTTTAATTTCTGAATCTTAGTGAAATAGTTTGGTTCTTTTCAGCAACATGCGGCTACCTTTGGTCAAGACATTCATGCCACGTCACATAAGCATCGGCTTTTTCTTTTGTCGTGGACGAAGACACTGTCTTCGCACGTATTACCCTTCATGCAGATGTATAAAACTAGAGCACTCACTAAAGCGACACTCCCAGTAACCAAACCGCTTAGCATATGCTTAGATCTCATTATTCATCTCTCCATCTTTGTTTAGATATGGGTTACTCCATAGCAGCGCTGGAAACACCCGAGTCAATGGCTGGATCATCCCAAGCAACGAGAGAACCATCTTCCGCGAGATCATAAATAACCACTTTGTCAGTTTGGGTAGTAAATTCAACACAACAATCCCAACAATAGAACTGCTCTACCCCCACTTTACCAATAGCACGTCCACCGCAAACTGGACAATTCATGATAGTATACCCCCTTCATTTGCTTGGTCCAAGGGGGATACTTGATTATCAACGATCAATATGTCTTTTCCATCCATCATAACATGGGGTCTAAGAATCGTTCCCCTGCCATGAAGTAGGTCAGCGAAGAGCCCGTCCGAAACTTCAAATCCTACCATTCTTTCTACGGAATCATCGAGAAAAACATCTTCGATCGTGCCTCTAGCCTCTCCACCTTGGGTATAGACTTCATTCCCGACTTTGTCAGACCATCGCGTCCCCTTAAGTACTTCAACTGTTTTCTTGTTCACGGTCAGAGCATCCTTTCCAACCGTTATGATGGCCTTTCGCGGGATGCCTTTTGTGGACTGGAAGAAGTGTCCGCCCTCTAAGAGAATTCCTACAACCTCATCTTTGTCATTGTCGAGGACCAAATCATGTACCCAACCAATCGAGTCCCCGCTTTTTAGATCCAAAACAGGTAGTCCGACAATCTCTCGAGTGCGTCGCATGTTACCTCCTCCTCGCCAAAAAGTACTACCTATACTCTGCCCGACTATTCTAAACTTTATGCATGCGCTGACCAAGACTCGAACAAGGATGTTCGAGATTAGAGCATCGCCATGGATGGCAAGCTGCCGTGATGGTCGAGTGTCTCTGTAGCCAGGGATGGCGGAAGGAACCGCCGCTATAGATGCAGGGACTACACGTTCGAACCTCGATCCTCGAACTTCGAGCCTCGCATTAGTCCTCGAGGATCGGAAATAATTTTTCCCCCTCCAACGACTAAATCCCCTTGATAAAAGACCACTGCTTGACCGGGAGTTACAGCACGCTGTGGTTCATCAAAACAAACCTTTAAGTCATAGTCTGCTCCCATCTCAGCAGGATAAAGAGTCGCGTCAGCCCCTATGGAGTTATAACGAATTTTGGCTTTGACCTTCAGAGGTTCCTTTAGATCCGGAATCGATATCCAGTTTGGCTCGATCGCCCAGAGCGTATCAGTATATACATCCGGATCCTCCCCCAAAACAACCTCATTGCTTTCAGGATTCAACCCCACTACAAACATTGGTTTACCAAAGGTAACCCCAAGCCCTTTGCGCTGCCCCACTGTGAAGTGTAGAATCCCCTCGTGCTTACCTAACTTATTTCCTGCAAGGTCCACGAAATAACCTGCCTTAATGGGAACCTTGATACGCTCTCGAACAAACGAGGCATAATCATCATTGGGAACAAAACAGATCTCTTGACTTTCTGCTTTGTTCGCCACCCCCAAACCACGTTCTCTAGCCATTTCTCGAACCTGTTCTTTTTTGTAGCCTGCCAAAGGGAAAAGGGTGTGCTCCAGCTGTTCTTGGGTCAACATATACAGTGCATAGGTTTGATCTTTGCGCTGATCTGCGCTCTTACTTAAAAGAAATCGTTCACTTCCCGGATCTCGTAATACTTGAGCATAATGTCCAGTGGCTATGAACTCAGCCCCCAGCCCACGTGCCTTGCGGAGTAGTTCCCCAAATTTCACATACTTATTACAGGCTAAACATGGGTTTGGAGTTTCTCCATACAAATAAGACTGTGTGAAATAATCCACCACAGTCTCCTCGAAATACGACCGAAAATTCATGACATAATGGGGAATCCCCAGGATAAAGGCCACCCGCCTGGCGTCATCAATGGCTGAGTTCGAGCAACAGCCCCATTCCGTCTCCGGGCCCGCTGATTCCCAAATTTGTAACGTAACCCCGATCACGTCGTATCCTTCTTCTTTAAGTAAAGCGGCGGCCATGGAACTATCCACACCGCCGCTCATCCCCACAACCACTTTTGGTTTCGTTGTCAGAGCCATAATTATCATCTATTCCTTTGTTTGTTGTTTATCGCGATAATTACCAATCGCTTTATGGAGTGCATCAGCTGCCAGATTAGAACAATGCATTTTCGTTTCAGGTAGCCCTCCTAAAGCCTCAGCAACAGCCGCATTGGAAATTACCATCGCTTCGTCAATCGTCTTCCCCTTGACCATTTCAGTAACCATACTACTTGTGGCAACGGCAGCACCACAGCCAAAGGTTTTAAACTTGACGTCCTTAATAATGTCTCCCTCAATATCTAAATAAATACGCATAATATCTCCACATTTAGCGTTTCCTACTTCACCGACGCCATCCGGATTTTCCATTTCGCCAACATTACGAGGATTATTGAAATGATCCATTACTTTTTCTGTATACATTTTTCCGTCACTCCTTATTGTGCTTGTTGCTTATGAATAACCTGATCGTACAGCGGAGACATCATACGCAAACGCTCTACAATCTTCGGTAATTGTTCAAGAAGATAATCAATTTCCGCTTCCGTGTTTTGACGTCCTAAGGTAAAGCGCAGCGAGCCGTGAGCAATCTCATGGACCAGCCCCATAGCCAGGAGCACGTGGGAAGGATCTAATGACCCTGACGTACAAGCGGAGCCGCTTGAGGCAGCGATTCCTAACATGTCAAGTGATAATAACAAGGACTCTCCTTCAACATAACGAATACTGACATTCACATTATTGGGTAAGCGCTTTTCTCCAAGAGGTCCATTAACTTTTACGTATTCGATGCGCTCACTGATTCCATTCATGAGTTTATCGCGCAGTTTCGTTTGATGCTTAGTGTCGTCCGCCATTCGTTGCCCAGCCAGCTCACAAGCTTTGCCAAACCCTATGATTCCGGGTGTATTCTCTGTTCCGGCGCGACGCCTCTTTTCTTGGCCTCCCCCATGAGCCATAGGTACAACCCGTACCCCTTTTCGAATATATAAAGCCCCTACTCCCTTGGGACCATAAATCTTGTGACTGGAAACAGTCATTAGGTCTACATTCATCTCATCCACGTTAATAGGAATCTTGCCTAACGATTGAACTGCATCCACGTGAAACGTTATACCATGTTCTTTGGTCAGTCTACCAATCTCAGCAATTGGCTGGATCGATCCCACTTCATTATTGGCATGCATCACGCTGATTAAAATCGTATCCGGGCGAATTGCCTTTTTAACCTCATCGACTGAGAGAATTCCCTCTTCGTTTACAGGTATAACCGTTAGATCAAAGCCGTTTTTTTCTAAGTATTCACAGGTTTCAAGAACTGCGTGATGTTCGATACAAGAAGTAATAATGTGTTTCCCTTTTTTGCGGAGCGCTTCAGCAGTGCCTAAAATTGCAAGGTTGTCCGCCTCCGTCCCACCACTAGTAAAGGTAACCTCTTTAGGGGTAGCACCTATGAGCTCTGCTACTTGGCTTCTTGCTTGCTCTAAGGCTTGTTTAGCCTCCCTACCAAAACCGTGAACACTAGACGGATTGCCATATTTCTCAGTGTAATAAGTCATCATCAAAGCAGCCACTTCTGGATCAACCGGAGTGGTTGCACTGTGGTCTAAATAAACTCGCATGACGGGGTTCACTCCCTTTATTATAATTTCTTGCGTGTGAAGCATTGCTTTAAATATAGTACATATATAAGCTCCGCTCCGTTTCAATTTTTTTGGCATCTTCGAGCATCGTTTCCAGAGTGATCGAATCAAGAACATCCGTGATGGAGTCTCTTACCTTTTCCCAAATTGTTCGTGTGACACAAAATTCAGCTTTGGAACATATTTCCGGGGCCTCTTCTGATACACAATCCGATGGCGCAATGGGCCCTTCTAGGACGCGAATAATATCTCCAATTCTTATTTTATCGGGTTCTCTTCCCAGTAAGTAACCACCTTGTGCGC
The DNA here is from genome assembly GCA_000961805.1 of Peptococcaceae bacterium BRH_c23. Next base: position 10,036 of record LADV01000159.1, read on the forward strand.
CGCGAATACTCTTGACAAGCCCTGCTTTACGCAAACCTGAAATCAGTTGCTCTAGATAATGCTCGGAAATACCTTGTCTCTCTGCAATGCTTTTCAAAGAAGTCGGGCCCTCACCCACATGTTGAGCTAAATCAAACATGGCTTTGACACCATATCGCCCTTTGGTCGAGAGTTTCAACACCCTCACCTCTTTTCCGCTAGTTAAATTCTATATTCTTTAAATCTCTCTTTATATTGCTTATATCTTATAAAAATACTCGGGATTTGTCAAGTCTGATCTTGAACATAACACCTTTGTATTTTACACGAAAGTTTCCTCTTTAGAAAGGGCATATATATAGAGACATACCAAACTTGACTAAACTGAGCAAACTAACTTTGCCGGCAGGAAAAGGGGGGAAATTCATTGGAATCGTTACTTCTGAAGAATTGTCTTGTATTTCAAATTAATGGCGAAACAGAAAAAAAAGATATATTAATCCAGTCTGGGAAAATTTCTTGTATTTCAGATACCCTCTTTTCTGATTGTTGTGATGAAATTATGGATATGAAAGAACATTATGTCTTGCCAGGATTTATTGATTGCCACACTCATCTAGGAATAATCGAAGAAGGTACTGGGAAAATAGGCGTTGACAATAACGAAACATCAGATGCAGTAACACCCCATTTAAGAGGTATCGATGCAGTTAATCCTTTAGATATAGCCTTTCAAGATGCCGTCAAGTCAGGAATTACCAGCGTTATGACCGGCCCAGGCAGTAATAATGCGGTCGGTGGTTTATCTTTAGCCATCAAGACCGCCGGGAATATCCTTGATAAGATGATTTTAAAAAACCCGGTTGGCTTAAAAGTCGCCCTTGGTGAAAATCCAATCAGCACGTATGGAATAGATAGTAAATGTCCGGTTACAAGAATGGGTACTGCTTCCTTGATTAGGGAATTGTTCATGAAAACTGAGGATTATATGGGTTTAAAAGAACTAGGTAAGCTTAAGTACCGAGATATTCGTCTAGAGTCTGTAATCCCAGTTCTCAAAGGACTAATCCCCTTACGGGCACATGCTCATCGGGCTGACGATATTATTACAGCTATACGCATTGCGGAAGAGTTCAAAATTAGTAAACTTGTGATAGAACACGGTACTGAAGCGGATTTAGTGAAAGAGTATCTCAAGGAACGGGAGATTCCCGTCGCATTCGGTCCCATGTTAACCCCTAGGATAAAAATGGAACTAAAGAGTCGGAATTATAGGACTGCCATAAATTTAGTTGAAGCGGGCGTGAGAGTAGCACTTATTACAGATCATCCTTATAACTCTATTGATCAATTACGAACAATCGCTGCCTTGACCATCGCAGAGGGTCTAAATCAGGCAGACGCTCTCAGTTTGTTAACCTCTCATCCGGCAGAAATACTGGGCTGTAGTGATAAGGTTGGTGAAATTACTCCAGGTTACGATGCAGATGTAGTTGTATTCAGCGGAGAACCCTTTAATATAAATTCTAAAGTCCTTCATACTTTTATAAACGGTAAACTTGAATATTCAAGAAAACAATAAGGTTAGCAAAACAAGTCCGTAGTTTGCCCCGTCTCCATCATACTGTAAACGCAAGAATTACTAAGAGCCTTTCACGATTTTGTCAGCTCAAATACGTGAAAGACTCTTTCTTTTGTCATATATGCTTCAATAACCCTTTGAAGTGAATTACCTCCAAGCAAAGGTCCGTCTCACATGATATAATTATGTCACTCAACTAAAAACTCCACCAAGCATCTTTGTTAAAATGCAGGCAAGAACCGTCCCTTACTTGCACCTTACTTTCACTCTAGCTTGAGTTAACTTGCATCCACCGTTCTAACACCTCGGCCGACCCAAGCCAGAGGAAGTTTCTTAGCTTAGAGAGCACGATTAGTGGAATCGCGTCAATGAGCGCCGAGGATCTGGCGTTAAAAAACACAACGGTTCACATGCGACGGCACAGGACGTGCCTAGTGTCGAATGCGCCAAGGACGGCATAGCATTCGACCAGAAAGCCCAGAGGTTTTGTGTTTTAGCCATATCCTCAAGCGAATAGCGATGGAACGTTGTGTGAACGGGCTAAGAAACTTCCTCCACTTCCTCCACTTCCTCCCCTAGAAAGGAAAACTAAAAATGGATCTTTTCTCCGCCACATTTAATCAACATCAAGTAGCGCCCCTTGCGGAGCGTATGCGCCCACGCTCGCTTGAGGAATATATCGGTCAAAGTCATATCCTCGGCCCTGGGAAACTCCTAAGAAGGGCCATCGAAGCTGACCGAGTATCTTCACTCATCCTCTATGGTCCTCCTGGAACGGGCAAAACCTCTTTGGCGCAAGTTATTGCGGCCAAAACTGCCTCACACTTTATTCGTATCAACGCTGTCACTTCGGGCGTAAAAGACATTCGTGAAATTATTTCGCAGGCCACGAATGATTTGCATCTTTACGGAAAACGAACCTTGGTTTTTTGTGACGAAGTTCACCGGTTTAATAAAGGACAACAAGATGCCCTTCTTCCAGCAGTAGAAAACGGAACCATTACCTTTATTGGAGCTACAACAGAAAACCCCTTTTTCGAGCTTAATTCTGCCCTCCTAAGCCGTTCTACTCTATTCCGCTTAGAACTACTTCTCCCTCCAGAAATCCGCCTAGGCCTTGAACTAGCCTTGCAAGATACAGAACGTGGTCTGGGCAGATATCAGGTAAAAATAGCTCCTGAGGCCTGGGAGCATTGGATTAATTACGCTAATGGAGATTTGCGACGCGCTCTTAATGCCCTAGAATTAGCCGTTCTTACTACATCGCTAGAAAACGGAATTCGCCAGATAACCCTTGATATTGCCGAAGAATCAATTCAACAAAGGGCCATCCGTTTTGATAAATCTGGAGATAATCATTATGATATCATTTCCGCATTTATCAAAAGCATGCGCGGCTCAGACCCCGATGCTGCTCTTTACTGGTTAGCCGTTTTACTCGATGCTGGAGAAGACCCTCGTTTCATCATGCGCAGAATTATTGTCCATGCCTCGGAAGACGTGGGACTCGCTGATCCTATGGCTATGCTTCAGGCCCATGCTGCTGCCGCTGCGCTCGAATGGCTAGGGATGCCTGAAGCAAGAATACCTATAGCTCAAGCAGTACTTGCCATTAGCACCGCTCCAAAAAGCAATAGCGCCGTCCAGAGCATCGACCGTGCCCTAGCTTACGTAAGAAAACACCCCACCGGAGAAGTTCCCGCCCATCTTAAGGATAGTCACTACCCAGGTGCTGACAAATTGGGAAACGGGAAAGGGTATCTTTACCCACACGACTATCCGAACCACTGGATCGAACAGCCCTACCTCCCGCCAACAATCCAGGGACAAAGTTTTTATGTCCCGTCCGAAATGGGGAAAGAAGGTCTAAACCCCTGCAAAGCTAACGGGTTAAAAGATAACAAATAGGTTTAGGTTAGTTCACTATTCAACCCTTACCCTTGCACCTCCCTAAACTATAAAAGCGATGCCCTAATCAGTAGGGCATCGCTTTCGTTCTATCTGTAATTAGACCTGTGCATCGAGCATTTTGACAAGATCAGGTTTGCCACGGAAACCTACGATTTTGTCAACCATCTTGCCACCTTTGAAAATACCAAGCGTCGGAATACTCATGACTCCATATTGGCTGGCTATCGGACCGTTCTCATCGACGTTGAGCTTTCCAATAGCAATCCGTCCGACATACTCGTCAGCAAGTTCCTCGACAATAGGAGCAACCATGCGGCATGGACTACACCAGGGAGCCCAAAAATCCACTAAAACAGCTTGCTCAGACTTCAGAACGTCCGACTCAAAGTTTTCAGTAGTAAAGGTTTTAACATTTGCACCTGCCATAAAAATTCCTCCTAAATTCGACTACTTAATAAACTTAGTAAGCACCCCAATAAGCTCATCAATCGCAGCTTCCTGATCATTGTTTTCAACGGCATTACGCATACATCCGCGTGAATGGTGTTCAAACACAATTGTGCCAACCCTATTGATCGCAGCACGCACAGCAGCCACTTGAATCAACACATCGACACAGTATTTATCACTCTCGACCATGCGTTGAATCCCTTTGACTTGACCTTCGATTTTTTTCAGCCTTCGGACGAGGTCTTCTTTAGATTCAGAATATGTCGTTGAATTTTTCATTTCATGTCCTCCGATACCCTAAGGGGGTAGCTACAATAATATTATAGCTAAAAACCCCCTCCCCTGTCAACTCTTAACGCACACTGAGTTTATCGGAAAAATATGATATGTCCCCTGACTCATATAGGCGTTGAAGTTTTGTTTATTTTACTCCAGCGACCTCAATATTAGTCACAATATGCAAATCCTTTAATTGTCTTATTGTCACTGGCGAAGGAGCATGCACCATTATATCAGAAGCACTCTGCGTCTTGGGAAAAGCAATCACATCTCGGATGTTATCTTTACCTGTTAAAAGCATAATCAACCGATCGAGCCCAAAGGCAACTCCACCATGAGGAGGTGTTCCATACTCAAAGGCTTCTAAAAGATACCCAAACTTATCAACCGCTTCTTCCTCGGAAAAACCTAAGGCACTAAATAACTGTTCCTGAACCTTGCGGCGATGAATACGAATACTTCCGCCTCCCAGTTCTACACCATTAAGGACCATATCGTACGCTTTAGCCCGAACTTTGAGGGGTTCCGTCTCCAGAAGGGGTAAATCTTCATCCATAGGAGCAGTAAACGGGTGATGAATCGCAATATAGCGTTTTTGTTCCTCATCGTACTCCAGCAATGGAAACTCTGTCACCCATAAGAAATTGAGCGCATCCTCCGAAATCAGGCCCAATCGTTTGGCTAATTCTAAGCGCAGATGACCTAAGGCATCCGAGACAACCGGGTACGTGTCTGCGACAAAGAACACGATATCCCCTGTCTCAGCACCAACATGTTTGATAAGGGCATTCATTTCTTCTTCTGTAAAAAACTTGGCAATCGGAGATTTAATTCCTTCCTCAGCCATGACAATCCAGGCTAAGCCTTTGGCGCGATAGGTACTGACATACTTCGCTAAGTCATCAATCTCTCGACGGGGCATTCCAGAACAATCTTTGGCACAGATACATTTCACACTTCCGCCATTGGCTACAACATTGGCAAAAACCTTAAAACCAGTCTTAGCTACAAGGTCCCCAACATCAATGAGCTCCATCCCAAAACGCGTATCCGGTTTATCCGACCCATAACGGTCCATAGCTTCCTTATACGTTAAACGAGGAAAAGGCATCATTAACGACTTTCCAATCGTCTCTGAGAAAATTCGAGCCATCAATTGTTCCATCATCGGTAGAATGTCCTCCACCTCGACAAAGGACATTTCAATATCCAGCTGAGTGAATTCTGGTTGGCGATCCGCTCTAAGGTCCTCATCCCGAAAACAACGTACTATTTGAAAATACTTCTCCATACCACCCACCATCAGAAGTTGCTTATAGATCTGCGGCGACTGAGGTAAGGCGTAAAATTCTCCTGGATGGACACGGCTGGGAACAAGGTAATCCCTTGCTCCTTCTGGGGAGGATTTTATGAGCATCGGAGTTTCGATTTCATAGAAGCCTTGGTTATCAAAAAAATTGCGCATGATTTGCGTTACTTGATGCCGAGTTTTGAACACTGCCTGCATCTCAGGGCGACGCAGATCTAGATAACGGTGTTTGAGACGCACTGTTTCATCGACCTCAACTTGATCGACAATATAATAAGGAGGAGTCTTGGCTCCATTCAGGATTTCCAAGGATTCAGCAACGATCTCGATTTTCCCAGTAGCCAAGTTCGGATTAATCATCCCTTCAGGACGCGCAATCACTAGCCCTCGGATGGAGACTACAAACTCTGAACGAAGACTTTCGGCATCAGAAAATCCACTTCCCATTTTTTCTGGCCCAAAGACCACTTGCACAAGACCAGAACGATCCCGTAGGTCGACAAAAATTAATCCACCGTGGTCACGGCGACGTTGGACCCAGCCCAGCAACCGTACGACCTCACCTACTTTATCCAAGCCTAGCGCTTCATTGTTGATACGTTCTGAAAACATCGTCATGCTAAACACCCCTCTGATACTTCTTGTTGATTTCTTCGACAGCACTAGCTAAGGGAACCTCGTTTTGTTCCCCAAGTGTTAAATCCCGAACTAGGAGCACATTTTTCTCCAATTCTGCTTCTCCAAGCATAAGGGCATAGCGAACGTGTTGGCGATCAGCCGCTTTAAGTTGGGCTTTCAACCCTCGACTGAGCAAATCCATACCCACAGGGATCCCTTGATTTCTTAACTCACACAGGATAGAAAAAGCCTTGTTCTGGGCCTTTTCGCCCAAGGGGATCACCATAGCAAATAGTTTGGGCTTTTCTTGGGGAAGTTTGTTCTGTACTTGTAAGGCCGCTAAAACACGCTCGATCCCCATTGCAAATCCGATACCTGGGGTAGGGGATCCACCAATTTCCTCAACTAGCTTATCATACCGCCCACCGCCACAGATCGCGCTTTGTGCTCCAATTTCCTCAACCATCACTTCAAAGGCAGTTTTTGTATAATAGTCAAGCCCTCGAACTAAGCGTGGATTAACTCGGTACGCCACTCCCGCTGCACTTAATAAAGTAAGAACTCCCTCAAAGTGAGTGCTGCATTCCTCACATAAGGTATCCTTTGTGGTCGGGGCCCCTGTAGTAAGGGTTTGACAGGAGGTATTCTTGCAATCAAGAATGCGCAAAGGATTACGTTCAAACCGTTCCTGACAGTCGCTACAAAGTTCATTTTGGCGTGTATCCAAAAATTCCTGAAGCTGTTTGCGGTGCTCAGCTCGACAAGTTGGACAGCCAACTGAATTGACATGGACTTCTAGACCCACTAAGCCCAGACGTTTATATAAATTCCAGACTAAACTAATTACTTCTGCGTCAACCAGCGGCTGGTCTGCTCCCAACACCTCAACTCCGAATTGATGGAACTGGCGATAACGCCCGCTTTGTGGCCGCTCATAGCGAAACATGGGGCCCATGTAGTATAACTTGACCGGTTGGGGTTGACCGTGTAGCTTGTCCTCCACATAAGCGCGACAAACCGAAGCCGTCATCTCAGGACGAAGAGTCATGGAACGGTCTCCTTTATCTAAGAAAGTATACATTTCTTTCTTGACAATATCGGTCGTTTGACCTACTCCGCGCTGAAAAAGTTCAGTTGCTTCAAACATTGGTGTACGAATCTCTTCATAACCAAATTCACGACAAACGCTTCGGATCGTCTCTTCGAGATAATGCCATTGTTCAATTGTACCTGGCAAGAGATCCTGAGTCCCTTTAGGACGCTGTATCGCCATAATGATTCCTCCTCTTATAGTATAAAAAAAAGCCCTCGTTCCTTGCTTTGCTGCAAGGGACGAGAACTTCTCGTGGTGCCACCCTAATTGACGGAAGGTTTCCGCCCACTTTACAGTCCTTAACGAGACCACCCGATGCAAAACTATTCCCTTCAGGAGTGTCTAACCGAATATCTCCCAGGCTAGTTCCAGTCTTGCTAGCCCTCCCTGTCGAAAGAATAACCCGGATTTTTCCAAAGGTATTATGAATACTTTTACTTATTATTTAATGTTCATCCAACATATTATCAAATATTACGGCCATTTGTCAAATTATGAGTTGAACAATTTTTAGCTCTTGGACGATAACCTTACCCCAAAAAGGGATTATCGCGCTTTTCTTCTCCGATAGTGGTCGCCTCACCATGCCCAGGAAAAACAAGTGTCTCTTCAGGCAGGATTAGGAGTTTTTTCTTGACTCCAGCTAGGAGTTGATCTAACGATCCGCCGGGGAAATCCGTCCGACCAATCGACCCTGCAAAAAGAGTATCCCCGCTAAACAGCCCTTCAGAGCATAAAAAACATGCCCCCCCAGGAGAATGCCCAGGAGTGGAAATAACTTTGAGCCGTTCGTTGCCAATCACGAGTTCTTGCCCGTCCTCCAGCAGGATATCTGCTTTTTTCTGGACGAGATTCTGCCCCATATAACCTGAAAGGTTCTTCCTCCCATCGGTCAGCATGCCTGCATCGCCCTCATGAATCCCGACTTGGACATTTCCTCCTAATAAGTCTCTCAGTTCATCGACAGCACCAATGTGATCGATATGTCCGTGGGTCAGAAGAATATAGTCGACCTTTACACCCTTCTCTAAAATCCAGCGTTGAATCTTCTTAGCTTCAGCTCCTGGGTCAATGATTACGGCTTTCTTTGTTTCCATACAGGCATAGAGATAACAATTTGCACTTATAGGTCCTACAGCTCGCCCTTCAATCATTTACATTCCTCCTAGAATTTCTTTTCACTATCCAACAGTATCGTCACTGGTCCAGCGTTGATCAGTTCAACGTCCATTTCAGCTTGAAAGACCCCCGTTTCGACCTTAAGACCATAGCTGCGAATTGCTTCCACACTGCGCTCAAACATTTCCTTGGCCTGCTCCGGCGGTGCGGCTGAAGAAAAGCTTGGCCGTTTTCCCCTCCAACAATCTCCATAGAGAGTAAACTGAGAGACCACCAGAATTTCTCCACCTACATCCAATATCGAACGATTCATTTTCTGTTCTTCATCTTCGAAAATCCTCAGACCGACAAGTTTATCCACCATCCAGGTCAAATCGTCTGCTCCATCTCCCTGTCCAACAGCTAACAAAACTAGAAGACCACCAGATATCTGCCCCACGGTTTCACCATGCACGGTTACAGAGGCGCGTTTAACACGCTGAATCACACTGCGCATTTTATTTTCCTCCTGAATGGATCCGCTCTCCTGAATGGATCCGCTTAACCTCCGTAATATCCTTAACCTTACGGATTTTATGCATGACCATTTTGAGCTGATCAAGGTTTCGAATCTCAATCCGCAACTGAATATGAGCCAAGTTATCCTTACCCACCCGAGCGTTAATCCCCAGAATATGCGTGCGAGTATCTAAGACGGTATTCATGACCTCCGTAACCAGACGCGGCTTGTCCATCCCATAGATTTGAATATCGACAGGATAAGTAGAATCCACTTGTTCTGCCCAGACGACTTCCACAACCCGCTCACTCTCATCTTCAGAGTGGCTGAGGATATTGCTGCAATCCCCACGATGAATAGAAACTCCTCTGCCACGGGTAATGTAACCGATAATAGTATCCCCTGGCAGCGGGTTGCAACACTGGGCAAAACGAATTAACACATTATCAATACCCTTAACCCTTACACCGTGCGAAGCTTTACCGTAGGAAGTCTGAGTGGGTATTTTTCCTTCTCCTTGCTGCAGTGAAGCAAGCTGCAGCTTTTCGCGTTCCTCTTTGGAGAGATCCTCACGCAAACGCATCAAGACCTTATTGGTGGTAAGTACACCATCTCCAATAGCGGCATATACATCATCCAAAGCCAATAAATTTTGACTTTTGCCAATAGCTAGCAGACTTTCTGGCTTGAGAATATCCGAATCCACTCCAAGTTTACGGACCTCTCGTTCCAAGCTTTCTCGCCCTCGGACAATGTTATCCTCTCTTTGCTCTTTCTTAAACCATTGACGAATCCTATTCTTAGCCTGAGACGTTTTGACAAAAGCCAGCCAATCTCGACTGGGAGCGCCTCCTTGCTTCGAGGTAAGAATTTCTAGAATATCGCCGTTGGTAAGTTTAGTTTCTAGAGGAACAATCCGACCATTAATCTTCGCACCAATGCAACGATGCCCAACATCCGTATGAACCCGGTAAGCAAAATCAATCGGACAGGAATCCGCTGGTAGTTCAACCACATCTCCCTTAGGGGTAAATACAAACACCGTATCTGTAAATAAGTCAATCTTTAAGGATTCCATAAATTCTCCGGCATCCCGGGAATCATGTTGCCACTCGAGTAATTGACGCAACCAAGAAAGTTTTTGCTCAAAGTTTACGCTTGCTGTCTTGTTACCAGCCTCTTTGCCGCCCTCTTTACTACCTTCCTTGTACTTCCAATGCGCAGCGATCCCATATTCTGACGTGCGATGCATTTCGCAAGTCCGAATTTGAATCTCAAAAGGTTCTCCATGAACTCCGATTAGCGTAGTATGTAACGATTGGTACATATTAGGCTTTGGCATAGCAATATAATCTTTAAATCGACCTGGTAGAGGCTTCCACAAGGTGTGGACGATTCCGAGTGCGCCATAACAATCATTGACTGATTCCACAACCACTCGAATCGCCATTAGATCGTAAATCTCACTCAGTTCTTTATGCTGGGTGGTCATTTTACGATAGATACTGTAAAAATGCTTGGGACGACCAGCAATGTCCGCATAAATATCGACTTCTCTTAAACGTTCTCGCATGAGTACAATAACTTCGTTGATATAGGCTTCGCGTTCACGTCGTTTGAGGGCAATCCCTTCCACGAGATCATAGTATTCTTGAGGTTTTAAATATCGAAACGAAAGATCTTCCAACTCCCATTTAATCCGAAAAATCCCCAGACGGTTAGCCAGAGGTGCAAAGATTTCAAGTGTTTCTTGAGCAATTTCCTTTTGTTTTTCAATTGAATGATATTTCAAAGTACGCATGTTATGGAGTCGATCGGCAAGTTTAATGAGAATTACACGGATATCCTTGGCCATAGCCAAGAACATCTTGCGTAAATTTTCTACCTGTTGCTCCACTTTACTCTTATACTCAATCCGCCCAAGCTTGGTTACCCCATCGACTAATAACGCAATTTCCGAACCAAATTCCTTCTCAATATCTGCAATGGTGAACGAAGTATCTTCCACAACATCATGCAGTAGGGCAGCCGCAATGGTCGCCTCATCCATTTCCAGTTCAACCAAAATCTCCGCCACTTCAAGAGGATGGAGAATATAGTCTTCCCCGGAGTTTCGAAGTTGGTTCCGATGTGCCACTTCAGCAAATTCATAAGCCTTATCTACAATTGCCAGACGCGCCTGGGGGGATTTCTTTTGCAGTTTTACCCTTAACTCCGCGAAGGACATTGGCGAACTTCCTCTCATCCGATATCGATTAAGCTGATTTTATATTGCGGCTTTTTATATTAATACTCAACCAATGAAAAAACGGGATATTCTACAAGCTTTTCCCTACCCTTTAAAAACGTTAATTCAATCAAAAATCCCATGCCCAGCACGTCCGCTCCAATTTTCTGCATTAAATTTGCGGTTGCCAGCATTGTTCCTCCGGTTGCTAGCAGATCATCAACGATCACGACCCGTTCTCCCGGACGAATGGCATCGGCATGGACTTCTAAGGTATCAAAACCATATTCTAAGGCATAAGTTTCAGCGATTGTATTAGCTGGTAACTTGCCCGGTTTGCGGACAGGAACAAAGCCAATTCCCAAGGCATAGGCGACCGGAGCTCCGAATAAAAAGCCCCGTGCCTCTGGCCCGACGATCACGTCAGGTTGCCATGGTTTAATTTTTTCGACGAGGGCGTCTATTGCTGAGCGGTAAATCTCACCATTTTTAAGCAAGGTAGTAACATCCTTATAGGATATCCCTTCCTTAGGAAAATCAGTAATTATGCGAATATGATCTCTAAAATCCATTGTAATTAGGCCGCCTTTCAATTATAAACTATTCCAACACTATTTAATAATTCAAGCTGAAATTTTAGAGCTTTTTCTAAGCGTTCTTTGGCAAACCGAAAACGTAAAGAGGTCTCAAGATCTAGCTTGCTCTGCGCCGGAATCCACTCTATGGCAAGCTTATCAGTTCCCCCTAGAATACGGAGTAGCCCCAATTCTTCAAAAATCTTCAGGGCAAGCTTCCCATTTTGTGAGACTTTGGCGTCAAGCTCCCAATGAAAGGGGTTCCCTGTTTTCGATTTAGCAAGGAGCTCCCGATACAGATTGATAAGTTCTTCACGCGCTATGAACCTACACCGCTGACGAACCTTTTCCTCATTAGGACTTTGAAATCCTGCAAGGGCAATCCGAAAAACCCCTAAATTTTGTAGTTTCTCGACCGCTTCCCGAAAATCCTCTTCCGTTAGCGGTAAGCCAAGAATCACGCCAAAACCCCCAACCTGAATTCCAGTCTCTTCTTGATCCAACTGTGAAACGAGTTCACTCTTCCCTCGTCGCAGGGCAAGCTCGTTCTGATCCGTGTCCCATATCCAGACTGGCTCCTCATCTCGTAAAGGCCAATCTTCCTGGCTTAAGTTGCGCCAGTCCAACCATTCCACCGTGGGCTCATCATTCGTTGCAGCAATTTCCTGAACTGAAGACCATTGAGCTTCAGCTTGGATATCCTTGATCATTAATTGAACGTTTTCCCGCCCTCGAAAGGTATTCCAATCTAAGCTGAACGCTGCATCTAGGCTTATCTTGTCCTTTAGTTCATTCATGCGATCTCCCAGTCGAAAGGCAATTCCTTCCTGTTCTCCTTGAGCTCCGAAACGAAATTTTATATGACTCCGTTCTTTGCCAACCGCACTGACAGAATGCACGGGAATTGCTTGAGAAGCTAGAGTCGGTCCAGGATTTCCATAGCCAAACGGGGCCATTTGTTCAAGTTGACGGAGCAAATCCGCCGAAACCGCCTCGAGAGAAACTTGCCGGTCAATTTTTAGGACTTCTTGAAAAAGAGTTTCCTCAAAAACCAAGGCCTGATCATTTAATCCTGCTCTAAAATGTCCGATATCTGCTGTGAGAAGAGAAAAGCCAGCCGCCTGTCTATGCCCGCCAAACTTTATTAACAGTTGCGCTTGGGTACTCAGTTGTTCCAAGACAGGATAACCCGCTATCCCACGAGCCGAGCCCTTAGCTTCGTCCCCTTCTTCCGCTATCATAAATACTGGACGATAATAGCGTTCCACCAAGCGGGATGCCACGATCCCAATCACACCGTGGTGCCAATGATCTGCAGATAGAACAATTACCCTGGGGATAGGTTCACATTCCAGCATAGCAATCGCTTCAGCCAGAATCGCTTTCTCGATGTCCTGACGTGCTTGGTTTTCTAAAGTTAATTGATGAGCAAGCTCATTCGCTCGTTCCTGATCCCCCGTCAAGAGCAGTTCTAGTCCTGCTCGTGCGCTGTCCATCCGTCCAGCTGCATTAATCCGAGGTGCTACCATAAATCCAATCTGACCTGCTTTTAGAGGAGGGCCGTTCCTCAGCCCACACTCTTCGAGCAGAGCTAATAGTCCCAGGTGCTGAGTTTCTGCCATTTGGCGAAGGCCAAACTGGACAAAGATCCGGTTTTCTCCGACCAAAGGAACTAGGTCTGCAATCGTCCCTAAGGCCACTAAATCTAAGAGTTGGCCTTCAGTTTCTATACCCACTTCCTGATTTCCGAAGGAATGGAGTAACGCTTGGGCTAACTTGAAAGCCACCCCTACCCCGGCTAAATCTCGAAATGGATAACCTGAATTCTCAACTTTGGGATTTAAGATCGCAAAGGCTTCCGGTAAAGTCTCGGGAGGTTCATGGTGATCCGTAATAATGACATCAATCTTCAAGGTTTGGGCAAGTCTCACTTCCGAAACAGCTGTGATTCCGCAATCGACCGTTATTAGAAGACCTACACCGGCCTTTGCGGCCCGTTCAATAGCTTCAGAATGTAATCCATAGCCCTCGTCTTGGCGATGGGGAATATAGGCTACTGCATGAAAACCCAAATCACTAAGGACTTTGTATAAAATAGTAGTACTTGTCACCCCATCTACGTCATAGTCTCCATAAATGAGTATCTTTTCTTTCTGTGCAAAAGCTAAGGACAAGCGCTGGACAGTTTTTTTCATATCCTTAAAACAAAAGGGTGAAAGCAGATTCAAGAGTGTTGGGCGCAAAAATTCGATCGCTTCCTCTGGTTCTCGAAAACCCCTTTGGGCCAAAATATCGGTGACTACTGGAGAAATACCCAAGGCACCGCATAAGATTTCTGACATTCGTCCGGAAGATTGTTGCATGGACCATATTCGTTTCATTTATACTCCCCCAACTCGAGGCGCGAGGTTCGAGGCTCGATGTTCGAACTTCGGACCTCGACTTATTAATCTTCAACCTCTGACTTCTACCCTTTAATTAACCCCTGGTTTCTGACCTCTGGCTTCTGACTTCCGGTCTCTGGGTCAAGTCGACAACGTTGACAGACGGACGCAAGCCCGTCTTCAACAGGGCATTCCACATCCCTGGTACTGCAAGGTTCTGCGTGAATCAGGACAAACGCTAAATGTAATCTCACATTGATTTCTAGCTCAATCCTGTCACAAAGTTCATGCACATCAACGACTGGAGTGTACTTCGGAACGACCAAATGTAAATCGATATGTCTTTCCGCTCCGGCCTTCCTAGTGCGCAGCTTATGAAACTCCACAAATTCATCCGCATGTAGCAAGAGAACTTCGGCAATTATTTCACGTTCTTCATCTGGTAAACTAACGTCCACCAGGGGTGCAAAGGCTTTCTTCGTCAAATCGATGGATGCCTTAATAATCATTAACGCAACACCAAGCGCTATGATCGGGTCAAGAATGGTCCAGCCTGTAATTTTTATTAGTAATAGCCCTATAAAAACCCCCACTGAGGTAAACACATCGGTCCGCAAATGCAAGGCATCAGCTTCGAGGGCTACTGAATCAGTACGTTTGGCTACTTTCATAAGTCGTGTTGATACGATCAAATTAGTGATTGCCGAAACACCCATGACGAGCAGACCTAGGCTCAAGCCCAAATCTGAGACATGCCCACCTTGACCATAAATGATCTCCATAATCTTCTTAAACGCTTCAAAGATGATCATAAGGGCAGCAACAAATATCAAAGCAGCCTCAATCGTACCAGAAACATTTTCGATTTTCCCGTGTCCATAGGCATGACAGGAATCTGCTGGTTTTCCCGACTGCCTCACCGCAAAAAGGGCAATAAAAGCCGCCACTAGATCAATACCAGAATGAATTCCCTCTGACAGGATACTCATCGAACCGCTTGCTAACCCAATTACGACTTTACTAAATGTTAAGAAAGTATTAGAAACGACAGATAATAATGCCACCTGCGTCTTCTCATTCACGACCTACTCTCCTCACCTTCAAAACTCTGCCTAGGTATTAAAATCATGACAGCACATAAAAATAGGACCCCTTATATCAAGGAAGTCCCGCGGATTCCTCCGCTGCCTCAACACATTGAAGCCCAGCTATTGCCTGACAAAGATAGTTTATGTATAAGATATCAAAATTTATACCTTAAAGCAAGGTTTATTGTGGATCAGATTGTTAAGAAGTTACCATAGAAAATTAATGCCAGCCCTATAAGCAAGCGCATAATTGTGGGAGAATATATTTTTATGACCTGCCTCTTTCTATTTTTCGGAATAATTCCTGTACCAACCACCATGAACCATGCAATTAAAGCCGCAATCGGGGTGAGAAAAGCACCAAAGAGAACTAAGCTGATCAAACCTCCGACCAACCCGCTTACTTGGTTATTATGATTGCATATTTTCCCAATAATAAGTTGGAGTATTATGCCTATCGTTCCACCTATTAGAAATGGTATTTCCCATTGCCAAAATTGTACCGCATCATGAACAAGATAATTAAGCCCACTTAGAACAAGCATCGCTAAAGAAGTCCCCCAAATTCCTCCAAAAAAAATCAATCCTGCAGAAATAAGGAGCACCCCCTCTAATACTACCAATTGAAGAAATTCCAATGACCTCCCCCCCCTCTTTGCTCGTTGTAGTATATCCCAATAAAATCCAATCTAATCAATCTATGCCACTATCGCCGTAATTGTATTACGATTAAATTTGGAACCTTTTTCCTTTATTTTCATATTCTGTATTACGGATAACTTCTATAAGGCGAATTAGAACAAAAAGGAGGTTTTCTCTATGTGGTGGGGTCGCTGGGGCTTTGGTTTCCCTTGGTGGGGCGGTTTTGGATTTGGTCCATGGTGGGGCTTTCGTCGTTGGTGGTGGTAAGCGTTGCCTAACTAAAGGACTAATTTCTTTATGTTGATTTTTAAATCTTATGAATCTCTAAATTCTAAGCATAGATTCTAAATCAAAAGGATCGCACATGTTCTACATGTCAGCGGTCCTTTGTATTTCAATAAGTATCATTATTCCTAATTTAAAGAGGACCCCTAAATAAGGGGTCCTCAGCAAATTCGCTTTGAGATGGTTTAAAAGATAACACCCAAGGCAATAAGAATCAAAATCGCAATTGCAATAATCCCAGCTCCTACACATCCACCAACGCCAGCTCCATACCCGTACATAAACTCACCTCCAAGTATCACAACTTTCATTAGTTTCTTAGAATACGATTCCCATTGCAATCAGCAAAAGAATAATTACGACAACAGCAGCGATTCCAGCGCCAATTCCGGTTCCACCTGCAAACATAGTTTCGACCCCCTTCGTATAAATAATCTTTTAGTTTAGAAAATTACGCCTAAAGCGATTAATATTAGAATTGCGATAGCAATGATCCCAACACCAACACCACATCCAACTCCAACAGGTGCAACTACAGGTGTGCATGGAGGTGGGCAACAACCAACTCCATATCCTGTGCGACCTGCTGCATATCCTGCATAACCTGCTCCAAATCCGTACATGGTATACCCTCCTTTATTTTTTTAGTTATTAGAATTAATTGAATTTAGAATACAATACCCATAGCAATCAATAAGAGAATTATAACTACGACAGCTGCAATACCAGGTAAATAGTTTGGCGGACATACACATCCTACAGCTTCAACACCATCAACAACGCCTGCCCCATATGCCATATCGAACAACTCCTTTTCCATCTCTTGAATTATCGTGCTCTCACAGTACAATATGAAAATAAATACTCAATTGTTAATAATTTCCTTAAATATATTTTCTTTTCCTTTTTATGAAACCATGAGATATCCCTTCAACAAGGAGTGACATCTTTGAACGAGTGGCGATCGCATAACAAATCCCGCACTTCGAGTATTCGGAGTGCGGGATTTGTATAACTATTAATAGTCTGAGTTCTGTAGACGCCGAGCAAATTCGTTCTGCCCCATATTAGCATAGCAATAAACACGTTTAACCTGAAATTCATCGACTGTGAAGCTTGCCCAGCCTCGTTGTGTAGTAAAAGCCATCAGATACCCAGTATCCTGCACCGCTTTTAAAACAACAGAATTAAAGTCTCCATATGGATAAGCAAGGAAATTCACCGTCTTTCCTAACCCTTTTTCTAATAGATCCTTAGAGCTTTTGAGTTCCTGCAACAAAGATGCACCGTCAACTTTTGTTAAATAGGGATGAGTAGTCGTATGACCTTCGATCTCCCAGCCATTAGCGGCAAGCTCTTTGAGCTGCGGCCATGACAAAAAACCTTCTCCATCAATATAACTAGAGACCATGAAGACCGTAGCCGTGAACCCATACTTTTTCATGATAGGGAAAGCAGTCGTATAATTATCGACATAGCCATCATCAAACGTGATTACAAAGGGTTTGGGAGGTAAACTACCACCCTTATTATAGGCTTGGTACAACTGACCTAAGGTTATACTTTGATACCCATTGTCACGCAAATAAGCCATTTGAGCTTCAAACTGGTCGGGAGGCATTCTTACTTCGTTTCCGACCTCCAGCATAACTGAATGGTAGTAAAGGACAGGTACCGCTTGAGCTTCTTGTACGCTTGGTGCTCTCGATATTTTAGATGGCGAATCAGGCAATACATCGCTGGGATTTGTGACTTCCAATGGGGCTTGATAAGTAGGAGTGGACGCTATCCGATTCGACGGATCTTGTGACGGCATCATCGTTACCCCACCACAACCACTGATTCCAAGTACAATCATACTGTAGATGAGCACTCTGATAATTTTCTTCAGCATCATAAACTCCTTTGATGATATGTCGAACATTTCAAGTGATAATTAGAATACGCCCGTAGTTTAGTAGTGTAGTTCAGTATTTTCTATCTCATTTTAGCATATAATTCGGCGTTCATCAGTCATTTTTAGTCATCAATATATTTCATGTACCCGATTATTCTATTGTAACCGAATACTCCCCTGTACCGAAGCTTATTATCCTGATAAAAAAAGAGACCTCAAGAATAAATCTCGAGATCCCATTAATAACCTATCGTTCAGTTGAACTTAAGCGCGGACTACTTTACCACCCTTACGTGGCTTCTTCATACGCTTCTTGATTTCCAAGAGGATTTGGCTGGCGATAAAGATCGAGGAGTAGGCTCCTGTAAATACCCCGATCAACATAGCTAAGGAGAACAACTTTGTGGATACGCCGCCCAAGATAAATATCGAGAGCAAGGCGATCAGTACCGTAAGAGACGTGTTGATGGAACGGCGCATAGTCTGCCAAATAGATTTATCCACCATATCTTCGAAAGTGTCTCCCTTTTTCATCTTCGCTTCATTCTCACGAATCCGGTCAAAGATAATCACGGTATCATTAATCGAGTATCCGAAAACGGTTAAGATCGCCGCTACAAAGGAGGAATCAATTTCTAATTGGAACAACGAAAAAATTCCTACCACCACTAAAACATCGTGTAATAAGGCGATAATCCCAGAGATTGCGAAAACGAACTGGAACCTAATTGTAATATAGGCGATCATTAAACCCATGGCAATGAGTAATGCCCATAAAGCATTTCTGGTCAGCTCTTGCCCCAT
>LADV01000320.1 GCA_000961805.1 Peptococcaceae bacterium BRH_c23
CAACAGGAGTATTACACCATATTGGCTGTTGCCGACAAAGCGGCGGATTCTACAGCTTTTGTTGAATTTATGCTCCGCCGTGATCCGAGATGCTTTAAATGATCTTATGCAAACCGAACAAGTTCGCGAGAAAGTTACCGATCAAGTCGAGCGCCTGATGTCTGCCTTAGGCAGCGAAACGCTGTCCGCAAAAGAGCTTTTGGAGCGGCTTGGACTTAAGCACCGTCCAACGTTCAGCAACAATTATTTGCGCCCCGCGTTGGAACTTGGCTTGATTGAGATGACTGTTCCTGACAAGCCAAACAGCAGCAAGCAGCAGTATCGGGCTGTGAAACGAAATAGTGACTAACGATGAAGCCTTTGCCGGAGTCGATGAAAATAACATCCGAGATATGTTTGACCTTCTAAAACTGGTCAAGCGGGTTATCAAGAAGGGATACTATGTGACTTGTGGTGTGATGTGAAACTGTCTATGCAGAGATTAAAGGGAGCGAATCTAAGGGAATCTTAGGCTTCGCTCCTTTTTTACATAGAATTGTCTGAGCTGAGTGTTATGCTTTACACAGAGTAAGCTATGCAAGATAGACTATCAAGCAGAAGGTCCGTGCTAATAGTGTAATTTAAGAATATTGTAAAAAAGAACAGTTGTTGGCAGGGTTTTACAGAATAATGAAGAATTTAGGCTATAGAAAGTGTTTGCTGGTATATGAGCTATTAGAAATAGGATGCCAGATTTTCCGCTTACGGGTGACCCGCGAAATAAAAAAGTCAGAACTCAGCATGTCGAAGGAATACATAAAAAGAAAGCTGAAGTAGCAAACCAAATCGGCGCCAATAGTTGTCCCAAATGTGGTGGGGAGTTAATCACGAGAAAGGGCAAATATGGAGATTTCAAAGTGTGTAATAATTATCCGAAGTGTAGGTTTATAATTTCCAACTAGGCAATGAATCCTGATTTCGGTAAAAGTGGAGTCAATAGAGTATAAGCATTGATAATGTGACGTTGAATTCAGAAGATGAACGATGAAACTTTTAACAACGGCGAACATATTAAGGGAGTGTTACCGACATATGTCGTATCCACCCTATGGAATTGTGAGATCTGCGACACATGTCGGTAATCACGTTGAATGAAATTGGTTGCGGAAAATGCCGCGCCATCCTGGCGCGGATTGTGTAAGTTAGTTTCGTAAGATATCTTTTTTTGAAGAGTGTTTCCTTTATATTGAGTTCGAGTTAGAAAGGAAAAATGAGTTATGTATATTATTAAACCAGACTGGAATAAATTTAGAGCTAAATTTAGTGAGAACCCCCAAAGTACCTTTGAATGGTTCTGTTACATATTATTCTGTCAAGAATTTGATAGGCCCTTTGGTATTTTCCGCTATAAAAATCAATCAGGAATTGAGACGAACCCTATAACTAAGGACGAAAAAGTAATTGGTTGGCAGGCAAAATTTTATGAAACTACTTTATCTGCTAATAAGGATGAATTAATTCAAACCTTAATAAAAAGCAAGAGAGATTATACCGAACTTACAAAAATCATATTCTATACTAATCAGGAATGGGGACAAGGAAAAGACCAGAACGACCCTCAAGCAAAGCTAGAAGTAGAAAAAAAAGCCGAAGGATTGAGTATTGAAATAGAATGGAGAACTGCAAGCTTTTTCGAATCGTATTTTGTTACTATTAAAAAAAAATCTATAGCTCATTATTTTTTCAGTTTAGATAAAAGTATTGTTGAATTACTAGATGATAAACAAAAACGTACAGAGTCTATTCTATTTAATATTCAAACCGAAATAGACTTTAATAATCAGAAAATAAAAATTGATAGGAATATATGTTTACAGACCGTAAGAAAAGAGCTAGATAAAAGGCAAATAATAATTTTAAGTGGGGTTGGTGGGGTTGGTAAAACAGCAGTTATTAAAGACCTTTATGAAGAATTAAATAGCAAAATACCTTTTTATCTCTTTAAGGCAAATGAATTTAATACGAATAACATAAAGGAACTGTTTAACAATTTCGACTTAAAAGAATTTATTGAGGCTCATAGAGATGAAAATATTAAAATAGTTGTTATTGATTCGGCAGAAAAATTATTAGAGCTTCAAAATACAGAGCCTTTCAAAGAATTTCTTCTCAATATGATTCAAAGTAGTTGGAAAGTGATCTTTACTACACGAAATAATTATTTAGAAGATTTAAATTATGAATTTATAGAATTGCATAAAGTTATCCCTTTAAATATACCTATTCAGAATTTGAGTCAGAATGAATTAGAAAATTTGTCATATAAATATAATTTCAATATTCCCAAAGACCTAAAATTTCTTGATTTAATAAAAAATCCTTTTTATTTAAACGAATATTTGAAATTCTATGGAGTTGATGAGGATATTGATTATTTAGGTTTCAAGCAGAAATTATGGAATAGAATAATAAAAAAATCGAAACCCGTAAGAGAACAATGCTTTCTAAAAATTGCCTTTCAAAGAGCTGAACAAAATCAATTTTTTGTTATACCTAATTTTGATAGTCATATCTTAAATGAATTAGTTCTTGATGGAATTTTAGGATATGAAACCGTAGGGTATTTTATTACTCATGATATTTATGAAGAATGGGCACTAGAAAAGATAATAGAAACTGAATATATAAGAAAAGCAAAAAATCAGGAAATGCTTAAAAACATTGGGATATCTCTGTCTATTCGGAGGAGTTTTAGGAATTGGGTATCAGAAAAACTATTACTAGAGGACATGGATATTAAGCAATTTATTGAAAATATTATTAGAGAAGAAATAATAGAACTTTTCTGGAAAGATGAAATTTTAGTATCAATATTGCTGTCCAATTATTCTGAAACCTTTTTTGAATTATTTGAAAAAAAGCTTTTGGAAAATAACCTAGATTTATTGAAAAGATTAACTTTTTTACTTAGAATTGCTTGCAAAGAAGTTGATAGTGATTTTTTTGACAATCTAGGTATTAAAAATATAAATTTACTTTCTATAAAATATATTTTTACTAAACCTAAAGGTAATGGTTGGCAAAATCTTATAAAATTCGTCTATAAAAATTTAGATTCAATTGGAATTGAAAATTTTTATTTCATCCTTCCAATCATTCATGACTGGAACAATAAATCTAAAAAAGGAGAGACCACAAAAATATCAAGTCTAATAGCATTAAAATATTATCAATGGGTAATTAAAGAGGATGTATATTTCTCCCGTAATGAAGGAGTTAAGGAAAGACTATTGCAGACGATTTTATATGGGTCTTCTGAAATAAAAATGGAGCTTAGTAATATTTTTGATGAGATATTATTAAATGATTGGAAGTGGCCCAGAGACCCCTATTATGA
The DNA here is from genome assembly GCA_000961805.1 of Peptococcaceae bacterium BRH_c23. The sequence goes on from LADV01000320.1 coordinate 3,377, forward strand.
TTTATTAGAAGTTATCTTAAAGAAATTAGGAGATAATATTGAGCTTATAAACGCTCTTCCAGAATATGTTACAAAACTTGCAAATCTATATTGGTTAAGATTTCCTGAAAACGAACCATTTTATTATGATTCGAGTATAGGAATTGAAAAATATTTTGGTTTAAAAGACAATCATTATTTTCCGGCAAGTTCTTTTCAAACACCTATTTATTGGTTGCTTCAAGCTTCTCTTCAAAAAACTATTGAATTTATTTTAGATTTCACAAACAAAACAGTTGAGTGTTTTGCTAAGTCTGATTTAGGTAAGTCAGAAATTGAAGAAATTGATGTCTACATTGAAGATGGAAATACTATCAAACAATATATCTGCAATAGAATTTGGGAAATTTACAGAGGAACTCAAGTTGCCCCCGATGTAATACAATCAATGCATATGGCATTAGAAAAATTCTTTCTAGAAAGAGGTAATAATGCTGATTCCAAAGTATTAGAATCTTGGCTTTTATTTATGCTTAAAAATTCTATTTCTGCGTCAATTTCTGCTCTTGTTACAAGTATCGTATTAGCTTTTCCAGAAAAAACCTTTAATGTTGCGAAGATGTTATTTAAAACAAAGGAATTTTTCCTTTACGATACAAGTCGATTGCTATCTGATCAGACCGCTAAAAGTTTATATTCTATAGGCTATGGTCTAAACTATGAAAATAAATTATATCAAGACGAAAGAATCAAGACTTGCGACGACAAGCATAGAGAAAGTTCTCTAGAACACTTAGCATTTAAATACCAATTCTTTAGGAGCGAGGGTATAACTGAAGAAGAGGCAGAGAATAGACTACAAATTATATGGGACATTTTTGATAAATATTATGAAGAATTACAACAAAAATCTCAGGAAAATGAAAAAGATAAAACTTGGAGACTTTACCTTGCAAGAATGGACAGAAGAAAAATGAAACCTACGACCGAGGAAAAAGACGGTCAGATTTTGATTAATTTCAATCCGGAAATTGCTCCTGAACTTGAAGAATTTAGTGAACAATCAATTCGAACAAGCACTGAGTATATGAAATATTCTTCATTAAAGTTATGGGCTAATTATAAAATGGAAAATGATGAGAGATACAAGAGCTATGAACAATATGAGAATGGCCCAAAGTTTGTTATAAAAGAGGCAAAAGAAATAATTGAAGAATTAGAAAATGCGGAGAATAAAGAGTTTAATTTTTTCAATTATACTATTCCTGGGCACGCCTGTTCTGTTCTAGTTAGAGATTATTTTGGAGATCTTTCTGAAGAAGAAAAGACTTTCTGTAAGGACATTGTTTTAGCTGTGGCTTCCTCTTCTATCACAGGGCCTTATGCATACCAGATATCGGATGGTGTGGAATCGTCAATTTCTGTTTTACCGATGTTATTTAAAGAGTTTCCTGATGAGAAAGAGAGAATAAAGTTAATTTTGCTATTAACTTTATTTGACCCTCATAGTATTGGTATGTATTGTGAATTTGCTGACTACTCCAAAAAGGCTATCATTAATAATCTATGGGAAATAAGTTTTGACGACGCTCAGTCTTTGTTGTTTGGCTATTTATGGTTAAAACCAAAATATGATGATGCAAGGTTAGCATTACGAAAGCAGAAAAATAAAAATAATGTCTATGATTTGCATGAAAATGAAGTCATTGAAATCTTTCTAACACAAAGTACTAGAGATTTAGAAAAAGTGAATAACAATAATATTAATTTAGAAGAGATAGGCAATATAGATAAAATGGACTTAGATGACTTAAAAACAGCTTTTCAGCTAATACCAATGAAGTCAGATAATGATGAACATAAGAAATTAGCAGAATTAATTATTAATATCTTTGCTAAACAATTATTATCGAAAAAAAGAGAAGATAAAGTTGATTACAAAGTTAGACATGGTTTTTTTGAGAAGTTAGCATATATCGTATTGAATTCTGCTAAAGAAGATATTTTAATTTATTTAAAACCTTTCATTGATGGTTTCAATAGGTCTGAGTCTATAGCTGAGTTACTTAAAATATTCATTTCTTCAGAAGATAAATTGGCTACATACGACAATTTTTGGCATGTGTGGAGTCAATTTTATAGTAAAGTAGTAGAATTATGTAAGGATGGCGAAGAATATTGGTATACAAAAGATATCATTAAAGCCTATCTGTTTGAAAAGACCTTCTGGAGAGAAGAAGCGACAGAATGGCGTACCTTTAAGGAAAGTAATAAGATATTCTTTAAAGACATATCTGAAAATATAGGACATTGCCCCTCTGTTTTGCATTCAATTTCAAAGTTATTAAATGGCATCGGAAGTATCTATTTAGGTGATGGAGTATTATGGATTTCTAGGATGTTGGTTAATAACAAAAATTTATGGTCATGTGAATTTGAGGAAAATACAATTTATTATCTAGAAAATGTTGTTAAGAAATATATTTTTTTGAATCGAGAAAGAATAAGAAAAACCAAACAACTAAAACAAGAAATTTTAGTAATATTGGACTTCTTGATAGAAAAAACATCTGTTATCGGATATATGCTAAGGGAAAATATATTATAAAAAGAATGGCTCAGTGGGGTTTGAGGAGTCGCCGTCCATAAAGGCAATACAGAGTGTTTTTATTGAATTCATTATTGGTTGGAAATTGAAAAAGTACAGAGATCGAGTATTATAAATCTACTTATTAATGTACTGATAGATTATATGGTAGGAGGTAGAAACATATTATGGACATCAAACCTTATGATAAAACAATCCGGGAACTTTTCCTTTCGGGTCGCCAATTTGTTATTCCGCGTTTTCAACGTGAGTATTCATGGGACAAGAAAAACTATCAGGAGTTTTTCGAGGATATGATAAACAACCTATCAATTGAAAAGGGTAATATTGTAGCAAATCAGTATTTTCTTGGTACCATGCTGTTTGTAGGAAATTTTGCGGAAGGAACAGATCAGAAAATACAAGTTGTAGATGGACAGCAAAGGCTAACTACAATTACAATTTTGTTTTCTGCACTTTCAGATCGATTTATTTCATTGGGCGAAGATACTCTCAGCGAGCAAATATTCAAATACATTATGACTAAAGATGATAATGGTGAAGAAGTTCGAATTATAAAAAGTAAAACTCATTATCCCTTCTTTGCATATTTCATTCAGGATAGAAAAAAGGCCACACCTCAAGAGCCAAACAATGAAGAGGAAATGTGTATTAAAGAGACATATGACTGGATGTTTAAAGAATTAAGTGAAGAACGGTTGAAGCCGTTGCTAAAGAAAAAGCATGGAAGCGACGTAGTTGACACTCTACATTACATCGACATCTTGAAAGCAATTAGAGATCAGGTGCTAAATCCAACGTTTGTTTCTATTTCTACCAAAGATCGAGACCAAGCAAACACGATCTTTGAAATCTTGAATGCAAAAGGCAAGCGTCTTGCACATATAGATCTAATTAAAAATAAAATTTTTGATGTTCTTAAGAAAAAAGAGCCTGCCGACTTTGCCGAAGATCGTTGGCAGAAGATAAAAAACGTCCTTAATAACGGGAAAGAGTCTGTTGGGCTTGCAACATACTATAGACATTTTTGGATATCAACATATAAAAAGTCTTTGTCAAGCAAATTGTATGATGATTTTAATACTCTTATCACGCCTAAAAACGAAAAGCGCTATAAAGAATTTGTTGAAGAAATGCTCACGAATGCCAAAAACTATATGAAAATAGTTAATCCAAAGCGTGAAGATTATGATAATCGGAAAGAATATTTCTGGCTTGTGCAAAGTTTAAATGTTCTGAATAACTATTTCAATGTCGTACAGGTGCGTATAGCTCTACTAGCATTATACGATTTAAAGAACAAACAGATTATTGATCACAAATTATTTAAGAATACTATAACATTTTTAGAAAACTTTCATTGCGCATACAACGCAATAGTGTCAGGTAGGTCAAATCGCTTTGAACCGATTTACTCTGGTTTTTCAATCGCATTACGCAAATGTACTACCAAAGCAATGGCTTCTGAAACTATAAAGCAAAAGTTAATCGATCCACTCAACGAATTATTTCCTAATTTTGATGAGTTCTCTATAAAATTCTTAAAATTAACTTATTCTAAAAAAGAAAACCCGTCAAATGAAAAAGTCAAATATATAATAAATAAACTACACTGTTATTATGCAACACAGGGACTGTTTGCGGATGATGGTAGTGTTGAACATATCCTTCCAGAATCCGAAGGACAAGAAACGCTGAATATCGGCAATCTGATTCTGCTTGAAGGTCCATTAAATAGTGAAGCCGGTCAAAAAGACTATCAAGACAAAATTAGTATTTACAGTAAATCAAAATATCCTTGGATTGCCAGCTTTATTAAGCAGCATAAAACTTGGACAAAATCAATGATAAATGAAAGGGCTCAATACATGGTCAAAGACTATTTCACAAATATACTTGGCAGAAAACTTTAAACACTGCTTCTAATGAACCTTGAACCTTTCCTTTGGAGCAAACTGATTATATCGAAAGAGGTTTTAGTTAATTGGTCTTAATTAACCGAAGGCCTTACCTTGCCCTATTTATTAAGTAAAACTCTTCATCATTCGCTACACCAAGTATTTGAAGGAGGAAATGAACCTGAAACCCATCGTCTTTATCGATACCGAAATTGAACCGAAAAGTGGGAAAATACTTGATCTTGGCGGTGTCAAGGGCGTTGGCAGTTCATTTCACTCCAATTCGATGGTTGACTTCGCCAAGTTTCTCTATGGGTCGGAATATGTATGCGGTCACAATATCTTCAATCATGATCTGAAATACATTCAAAATGCACTCATTGATGCTGGCCTTGATGATCCAAATATTATTGATACGTTGTTTCTTTCTCCGCTTCTTTTCCCAGCCAAACCTTATCATAAGCTGCTCAAGGACGATAAGCTGCAAACAGAAGACACCAACAATCCGCTGAATGATTCCATCAAAGCAAAAGACCTTTTCTTTGATGAGATTGCAGCTTTTCAGCAGGCAGATGCCGGTTTAAAACAAATCTATTATCAGCTATTGAGAGACCAAAAGGAGTTTTTCTCCTTCTTTCATTTCCTTGGCTATCAAGCAGATAAGATCAATATCGAAAAAGTAATTCGTGAAAAGTTTCATTCCCAAATCTGTGAAGACAGTGATCTTGCCAAGATAATAGTAGAATACCCCATCGAACTGTCCTACTGCCTGGCATTGATCAATACTGATAACCGGTATTCCATTACACCGCCCTGGGTTTTGAAGAGCTATCCGGCAGTAGAACGGATCATGTTTTTATTAAGAAGCAGCCCATGCCTGACAGGTTGTGCGTATTGCGATCAAGCGCTTGACGTTCATCAAGGGCTGAAACGTTTCTTCGGCTTTAATGATTACCGAACCTATGCAGGGGAACCTTTACAGAAGAATGCCGTCCAAGCCGCAGTTGACAACAAATCTCTTTTGGCCATCTTTCCTACCGGTGGCGGGAAGTCCATTACCTTTCAAGTGCCGGCCTTAATGAGCGGGATCAACACCAAGGGGCTGACAGTCGTCATCTCCCCTTTGCAGTCCTTGATGAAAGACCAGGTGGATAACCTGGAAAAATTGAATATCACAGATGCTGTGACGATTAATGGTTTGCTGGACCCGATAGAAAGAGCCAAAGCCTTAGAAAGAGTAGTAAATGGTTCAGCCTCAATTCTTTATATATCGCCAGAATCGTTGCGTTCCAAGACCATTGAACGTTTGCTTTTAGGGAGAAATGTGGTCCGTTTCGTGATCGATGAAGCTCACTGTTTTTCATCATGGGGTCAAGATTTCCGGGTGGACTATTTATATATTGGGGACTTTATCAAAAGCTTTCAGGAAACGAAAAGTCTTCTGGAAGGGATCCCTGTTTCTTGTTTTACGGCGACAGCCAAGCAGAAGGTGATAGAAGATATCCGGGATTATTTCAAGGAAAAGTTATCCCTGGAATTGGAAGTATTTAGTTCCAATGCCTCCAGAACCAATCTTCATTATGAGGTGTTCGAAAAGCATGATGAGGAGGAAAAGTACAACACCCTTAGGAATATGATCGAAGAAAAGAATTGTCCGACGATCATTTATGTCTCACGTACCCGTAAAGCAGAAGTATTGGCGCAAAGATTAAGCCAAGACGGTTATCAGGCCAGAGCCTACCATGGTCAGATGGATAA
>LADV01000095.1 GCA_000961805.1 Peptococcaceae bacterium BRH_c23
TTTTCTTCTTACTCTTTAAGTGTTATTCCGTTGTTTACTTGGATGGGCTTTTTAGCTTTTTATTCGGGTATAGGCGGCAGATTGTTTACTTTTGCATATAAGGCAATAGGGCATCTTCCCGGTGGATTAGCTATTGCTGCTCAGGCAACATCAGCGATTTTTGGAGCCATTTCCGGGTCCAGTATAGCTACTTCCGCTACCATTGGTTCGATAGCCATACCTGAAATGAGAAAACATGGTTATGATGTTTCTCTGGCAACAGCAAGTGTCGCAGCTGGTGGAATTCTTGGGGTATTGATCCCACCCAGCACTATCTTTATCGTCTATGGTGTAATTACCGAAAATTCCATTGGGTCTCTGTTTATATCCGGGATAATACCCGGCATTCTTCTCACCCTTATGTATATTGGAGTAATATATTTTATAACGCGGAGGAATCCTGACCTTGCTCCTCTTGCCGAGAAGGCAACTTGGAAAGAAAGAATGGAAGCGTTCAAACATGGTGGGCTTTTGGAAGTTGTAATCGTTTTTGTTGTTTCTCTGGGAGGACTCTTCGTCGGTTGGTTCACACCGACTGAGGCAGGGGCTGTAGGAGCCGCAGGCGTTCTTGTGATTACTGTAGTTACTAAACAATTAAGTTGGGCGGCCCTGAAAAGTTCGCTGTATGACACGTTAAATACCATAGCGATGATTATGTTTCTCATAGCAGGCGCCAATGTATTTGGTCGCTTTATAGCCATTACCCGACTGCCCTTTGAATTAGGTACTTGGATAGAAGGTTTACCGTTACCGCCATTTGTTGTCATGAGCCTTATATTATTGATTTACGTAATAATGGGATTTGTTATGGATGCTTTAGCATTAATCTTGTTAACCGTGCCCATTTTTTACCCTACGGTCGTCAACACCCTGGGATACGATCCCATTTGGTTTGGGGTCATTATAGTATTAGTAGCGGGCGCTGGGGTCATTACTCCGCCAGTGGGGATAAACGTATACGTTATTAAAGGAATTGCACCAGACGTTCCGCTGGAGAAAATTTTCAAAGGTATATGGCCGTTTTTATATGCAATAATTGCGCTTATTGTCTTACTCATGGTCGTGCCTGAAGTTGCAACGTTTTTACCGAATTTACTCATTAAATAAAAGGCCAATAAAATGGGAAGTGACTGAGGCAGGAATGTCTCTTTGCTTCCTTTTATTGTATAACGAAAACCACCTAGCCAAGCAAACTCTCTTTAATCTGAGGTAACTCTCTGGGGATAAAAGAGACTTTGCAATCTTTAGGCGTTAGGGTTGTAGTGCACGTGTCAGTCAATTATCAAGGACCGTTCGGGTTCGTTTTAAGGCCTGAACCCTATATTTATCTTACAAGGAGGTATTGGATGAGTACTGTAACTGAGCGAAATAAGGAAATCGCAAGGGAGTTTTACGATTTAATCATTAACAAAAAAGATTATGAAGCGGCTAAGAAATATATAGGTGCGCGATATAAGCAACACAACCCGCTTGTCGCTGATAGACCAGAAGGATTGAAGGCATTTATCGAATTCCTTAAAACAAATCATCCTGAAGCGCGCAGCGAGATTAAACAAATTTTTGCAGACGGTGATTTTGTAATTCTACATGTTCATTCACTTCGTGCACCAAATACGCGAGGTCGGGCAATTATCGAAATATTCAGGTTAGAAGATGGAAAAATCGATGAACACTGGGATACTATTCAAGAAATTCCGGAAACATCGGCCAACAATAATACCATGTTCTGAGGCATTAACAAAAGAACCACGAGTGGAATAGGCGTTCAATTACTTGATTATAAGTCTCCGGAACTCAGTGGTCCGGAGACTTGTTTTTTTAAGTTCATACATTTGTTTTAATACTATCGGAATCGGTTGAATAATTGCTTGATTTCCAACTGAATTCTAGGAGTGTGAATCATAAATGGTTATGCTATTGTGTGATATAAGAATAAGTTTCAGAATATTTAAATAAGGAGGGTGTAAGAAATACTGGCGATTGAAGTGTGCATTGTTCATTGCTCATCGCAATAGTAGCGTTACTTAGAATGAAGGGTGTTAGTTTGAAAGCAGATAGCTATTATGCAAGACGTACGCGATTATGTTAAACGATTGCTTGAACAATATGCTGGGGACGGCGGGTTTATCATCGATTCTGCTGGGGTTATCCAATCGGATGCCAAAGTAGAAAATATCTTCGCCCTCATTGAGGCAGCAAGGGAATATGGAGTTTATTAGAAATTGCAAATTGGATTAAGTACAGGGGAGGTAAGCTAGATGACGACGGAAAAACCCGAAAGTGAAGAATTAAGAGGTATGCCTCCAGGTGTTTGTGTTCCATGGCAGGATAAAGTTAAAGAATATGGACAAATCGCAGGGAATGCGGAAATACTCAAAAACGAATGGGAAAAACTTGATGCTGCTGCTTACGTTTATCTCTGGTGGTGGGTTCAACGCTAAGCTCTCAAAGGGCTAACTGATCTTTAAATAATAATCCTAACTGGAGGGTTGGTATGTATGGCTAAATTAACAGATTCACTATCGAGTGCACTTGCAGAGTTAGAAGATGATAAAGTGCGAGAGCTTGTCGAGGAGCACCTTGAGGCAGGAATGGCCCCGTTAGTAATTGTTCAGAAGTTGCAAGAGGGCATGCAGGAAGTTGGGGTTCGCTTTGAGACCGGAGATTATTTTTTAAGTGAACTTATAATGTGTGGTGAGGCTATGTCAAGTGCCATGAGGATTCTTGAGCCCCATCTTAGAGGGGAACATAGTGAGTACAAAGGAAATATTGTGATCGGAACTGTACGTGGGGATGTTCACGACCTTGGTAAAAATATTGTCGTGATGCTTCTCAAAGGGGACGGTTATAACGTCATCGGTATTAATCCGGATGTCCCAGTATTTGTGATCGAGCAGACGATCTATGACACTAACATGAAACCGGTGGGGTGGGGTAAGTCTATTTATCGTGGTGATCGATATAAAATGACTGCTTATGATGGGTGGCATAATCAAGAGGAAACTGGGGGTGACTTCATTTGGAAGACGAACTGATAATTGCCATGGCTGACCTAGATGAAGAGAAAACCCTTAAGCTAGTTGAAGAAAGAATTCAAGCTGGATTTACCCCAGTGGAAATCGTGGAATGCTGTAAAAAAGGAGTAGAGATAGTAGGGAAACGATATTATGAAGAGATATACTTCTTGTCCGACTTGATAATGTCAGAGGGTATTTTTAGAGATGTCATGAGGATACTTGAACCTTACTTTCCAATTAATGTGCAGGAAAAAGGGTCTAAAATAATTATAGAAACCGTAGAAGGTGATATCCATGATCTTGGCAAGAACATCATGGTTTACCTTTTGCGATCCTCTGGTTTTCAGGTTTATGATTTGGGGGTCGATGTTCCACCAGAAAAATTTGTTGAGGCTGTCAATGAAACCGGGGCTCCTATTTTAGGAATTAGTGTTCTATTGTCGTTTTGCGTAGGCTCAATCAAGAAAGTAGTTGATCTTCTTCAAGAAACTGGTTTGCGAAGTAAGGTTTTGGTAGTCGTTGGTGGGTATCCAGTCAGTGATCTTGTTAAAGAGTACACAGGGGTGGATTTTTGCTTTAATGATGCGGGGAAGGCTATGAAATTGATTTCGGAGCTTAGATTAAGCGCGCCAAACCTACTCCTAAAGCCACGCCGGTAAACCCTACTACGATGCTTAGTAAGGTATATAATCCTGCCGTCATGAAGCTCCCGCCTTCAAGCAAAGCAATGACCTCATAGCCAAAGGTGGAGAAGGTTGTAAAAGCACCTAAGAAACCGACACCGATTCCTAGTCGCCAAAGAGGATTAACGTTTAAGCGCTCAATAAATAAAATATGCAAGAAGCCCAAGAGAAAGGTGCCAGTAATATTAATAAGAAAAGTGTGCAGCGGGAATCCCTGGTCCCATTTATTCGAAATCCATACCCCAAGGGCATAGCGGGACAATGCTCCGAGAGCGCCTCCTACGGCAATGACTAAAATGTTAGGCATTAGTCCACCTCTTTTCTGAAAATCTCAATGATTTAGTGCACTTCTATCATAATACATGAGCTAAGTGGTAACAAGCATCATTCACAGCGTCCATGTTCTAATGGTTGCTTATTTAATCCCCTGACTTGAACGGATATTTATCAAAAGAAAAGGGAAAATTGTAAGGAGTAGGACATTGTGAAATTGTGTGAAAAGAAGTATCATTATACAAATATATCACTCAGAGATCTAGAAACTAGAGGTGTAAGTTTTGAAAAACGATTCCTTAAAAACCTTCGTAACCGTAGTCGAGCATAAGAACTTCTCTCGGGCGGCTGAGGAACTCTATCTATCCCATCCCGATGTCAGTATGCAAATCCGGAGTTTGGAAGAAGAACTTGATACAAAGCTTGTAATTAGTTCGTCAAACCATTTGGAGCTTACGAAATCAGGCGAGATATACTATGGTTATGCTAAACAAATTTTGCATTTACAGGATAAGGCTAAACAGGAAATCAAGCAGATCTCAAATGTAGTTACAGGGACTTTGAAGGTGGGAGCAAGCTATACCATCGGAGAATATCTTTTGCCCTTTGCAGTGGCTGAATTTGCGGCTCATTATCCGAGAGTAGAGATTGAAACGTCTATCGCCAATACGAGGGAGATAATTCAAGCAGTTCAAGCTAATCACTTAGACATTGCCCTTGTGGAAGGAGAAGTCGATCAGCCGGACATTTTTGTCCGCCCATTTTTGGATGATGAAATTATTTTATTAGTACCAAACCAACATCCCTTGGCAACGCTCCCCATTGTTACGACAGAGCTTCTCCAAGACCAAGTCTGGATTCTCAGAGAGAGCGGTTCCGGAACTCGTGCGTTCAGTGATAAGCTTTTCCAAGAATGGGGAATCAATGTCCGAAAATCTTATATCTTTGGTAGTGGTCAAGCCATCAAGCAGGCTGTTACAGCAGGTTTAGGAATTGCTCTCGTCTCACGTTGGATCGTGAGAAAAGAGTTAAATGCCAAGGAATTAAAGACGATCAGAATTAAAGGCAAGCGTCTTAGTCGTTCATTTTACGTAATAGTGTCGAAAAGTCACGAAATCTCCGAGGCCTTGGAAGTTTTCACGGAGCAACTTTTTACCCATGAATCAATTTCTTCGTTTAAAAAAATAGGCAAAAGAGGAATCGAGGCCTAATTAGAGACAAGAGAGTCTAGCTGATTACCTTTTGAAGGTAGTCAGCTAGACTTTGTAATACCATACAACATGTTGACTCGGTATGATATAATACCATTGTATTAAAAGTAAGGTCGGTGGATACTTATGTTTGAACCCGTAAAATTTTATGGTAACCTATCCGAAGGCATTGTAAATCAGATTATGCATGGAATTAACAACGGCGAACTAAAGCCAGGTGATAAGTTGCCTCCTGAACGTGAAATGTGCACCATGTTTTCTGTGAGTCGGACAGTGATTCGGGACGCTCTAAAAATGTTGGTTGGGTTAGGTGTCGTTACGATCCGGCATGGTATGGGGGCTTATATTAACGAAGTGGATGGAGCGGAAGATGTTTCTCGATTAGCTTCTCTTCTTCATATTTCCCAGGGGACCATTGAAGAGCTATTTCAGGTCCGGGAGGTTTTAGAAAGCCAAGCCGTGATTTGGTGTACTCAGAACGCGAATGAGCAGGATCTTCGGCAACTCGAGCATATTGTTCGTAAAGGAAAAGAATTAGGGGATGCGGGTGAGTCAAAACTCGCATTACTTGATGCTGAATTTCATCTAAAGATTGCGGAGGCTGCAGGTAATCGGGTCCAGATGAGACTGATGATTAACCTGTTAGATCTACTCGGAGAAATTAGATCCAGAACGCTAAAGGTTCCAGGGCGGCAACGTTTATCCGTTCTGGATCATGAAACAATTGTTGAAGCGATTAATCAAAGAAATCCGGAATTAGCGCGTCAAAGAATGCTGAGTCACTTAGCGAATGTTAGAGAAGCCATTCAATCTGTGGCTCACGCACATGAGGACTGGGATTAGGTTTAGAAAATACTCAAGAAAAAGATTTACTTATTTCTATTGGATGGATTGGAAATAGTAAATCTTTTTCTTTATTATCTGTTGACAAAAGTGAAACAAGGGGTTAGTATTTACTCATGGTCATACCACATACCACATACCACGTGTTGCATCGGAGTAAGAAATGGGAGAATAATGCGTGAGGAGTGGTTAAATCTTAAACAAGGAGGGTTATCATGAGCAGCCACAAATTTTTAGTTCACAATGATGGCGACTACGTAGGCGTTGCTATCCAAGACATTCAAACTGGCGAAGAAGTACTAGGGGTTGAACTCCATAGCGGTCAAGAATATCACGTGAAGTCAAACCACACTATTCCGCTCGGTCACAAAATCGCACTCCAAGCGATTAAGAAGGGTGAAACTATCCTTAAATATGGTGAGAACATAGGAGTCGCAACCGCAGATGTTCAAATCGGTGATTGGGTACACACACATAACTTAAGAACTGCGAGGTGGGATTATGGAAACTAAGATTTTAGGATATAAGAGAGATAATGGTCGTATCGGGATCCGCAATCATGTACTAATTATTCCAGTGGATGATTTATCCAATGCTTCTTGTTTAGCCGTGGAACACAATATAGCCGGAACATTGGCAATTCCCCATCCTTATGGACGCCTTCAATTTGGTGCTGATCTAGAGTTGCACTTCAAAACCTTAATTGGTGCTGGCCGCAACCCGAACGTTGCAGCTGTCGTCATCATCGGAATCGAACCAAACTGGGCTAAGCTAATTGCTGATGGAATTGCTGAGACGGGTAAACCTGTAGCGTATTTCGGTATCGAAGGGTATGGCGATCTGAAAACGATCGAAAGAGCTTCCCG
>LADV01000109.1 GCA_000961805.1 Peptococcaceae bacterium BRH_c23
ACAGGAATCTTAATTCCGATTTTCCAAATCCCTAAGGTTTGGAGTAGTGTAGCAATACCACAAGTAAATAAGTCAGCGTTAATCAAAAAAGCCGTTTGTGCTTGAGTTAAGCCAGCTGCTCCAGCAATAATCAACGGAACGGCAACCGCTCCGGCATACATCGCCAGTACGTGTTGTAACCCGTATAGAAAAAGTTTCCCAGCAGGCAGCATCTCGTCGACCGGTGCCACTCCATGTTTGGTATTAGCCATTATTTGCTTTCACTCCTTTATTTTTGATGCGGGCCAAAGATCTCATTAAGCCTAAATCACCTCCTTCAAATTTCGTCCTTGAATTTAGTCCCGCAACTTTATCAAGGTGTCTATTTCAACCGACCTTTTATAGTAACCCGTAATGGTCGGGGGACAATAAGATTATGACGAAACAATTAAGACACAATTTTCTTCTTATTCAAGAAGTATGTAGCAAGATTCGTGCCAACTCGACACTTACTGCAAATCCAGCCTAAAATACACCTTTGGGGAATATTTACCGTAACGAAATTATCAAAATGGTAATCTCTTAGGATTCTAAAGGGTATCTTCACAAATTTCCGCCCTAAATATACATTGATGCTGGATTTGAGGGAGGACTTTATTGATTATCATTTTGATATGCATAGTTATCAGAATGAGTCAGAATGCTCAATCTTTCCGTGTGGCTTCACCTGCCAAAGATAAAATTCTTTCTACCGAAAAAGAAATAGCCACGTCGAATCCGATTTAACATGGTTCGTTCCATCCCTTTTTGAGCAATCCATTGTTGCATTTGATCGGCAGAGAGACTTAATTCATTCGTTATTATTCGGTAATACGACCCGTTCTTGCATGATTCGACATTAATAACAAGTGAAATTTAGAGAGGCCCGCTATAATACTTCGACCTCTCTAAATATGCGCATTTTTTTAAAGTTTATACAAATAACCGTATTCTTTATAAACTGTCCAAATAAAGGCTGCAACCTTGTCATCCATCGGCAAACTTGGTTTACCGGCTTCATCAAACTTCACCTTGTGGATTTTCTCCTCTAGGCGAAGCATGAATTCCCCATTGCGACCACCATCTAAGAAATAGAAGCCGATATTAGGACTATCCATGAAATCTTTCTCAGTCCAGAAGAGAGTTAGCTTTACCTTGTACGGCTCACTGGAATACGGGCAGAAGGTCCCGCAGTTTCCGCAGACATTACACATTCCATCCATATGCAGAATCTGATTCATATTCGTTAAACCTTGGCCCTTGACCGGAATCATAAGGTTGGCGCGGTTTGGGCAGACCTCAGCACAGATATTACAGACTTTATTGCACTCTAAACATCTGTCGGATTCCAGCTTGTGATCGGCAACAGGTTTCATTACGCCTTTCTTTTCAGCAATCTCTAATAACTGCTTTTCATTATTAAAGGAGATCTTAGACGTAAACTCTTGTTTGAATTCCAGCTGTTCCTTTTCTAGAATGGCTTTAGCCACAATTGTTCCGTGCTTAGCAGCACCGACCACTGTCCAAGGTCCAACCAGGGCATCTCCACCGATAAAGACATTTTCCACACTAGTTTCCAGGGTTTCTTGGTTGACGCGAATGATCCCTTTCTCCCCTACTTCAATACCGTTGCTCTTTAAGAGGTCATAATCGATCAGTTCCCCAATCGCTGACAAGACGGTATCGATGGGCAGTTCTTCAAAGGCACCCGCCTTGGCCACTGGTTTCCTTCGCCCAGAGGCATCCGCTTGACCCAGCTCCATGGTCTGACATTTCAAGACGCCCTTAGTCAAGGAGACTGGCGCAAGAAGCTCCTTGAAGATAACCCCATCTTCCTGAGCATAGTGAAGCTCTTCTTTGTCAGCAGGCATGTAGTCTTTTGTTCTACGATAGACAATATAGACATTCTCCACGCCTTTCACTCTCAGGGCAGCCCGAGCAGCATCCATCGCAGAATTACCGCCCCCGACAACTGCCACGTTCTTACCCAGCTTTAGGGCCTCTTTGTCAGCGTTAAAGGCTTCCAGGAAGGGTATCGCTCCCATCACCCGTTCCCTATCCCCTTGGATCTCCAGATCATTGGTCTTTCCTGCACCGATTGCTAGATAGACATACTGGAACCCTTTCGCTTTGTAATCAGCTACGGAAACCTTGGGATCAATCCCAAATTGGAACTTAACGCCCATTTTTTCGATCAGTTTAATGTCTTTAGTGATCGCTTCTCTTGAGATTCTGAAATCCGGGATAACGTATTCGACGGTACCGCCGGCTTTCTGACGTTTATCAAAAACAGTAACCTCCATGCCCCCTTTGGCAAGGAAATAAGCGGCCGCCAGGCCAGATGGACCTGCTCCAATGACGGCTACTTTGGCAGATGACTCAGGTTTCAGGGTAGGAAGCTTCTGCATATAGGCATCAAACCCTTTTTCTGCAGCCACCAATTTTTGTCCCCGGATATGCACTGACTCATCATAATATAAACGGGTACACTTGGTCATACAGTTGTGGGTACAAATCGTCCCCGTAATAAAGGGGAATGGGTTTTTGGAGACTATGACATCAAACGCTTCCTCATAGCGTTCCTCGCCTACCAAGCGAAGGTACTCAGGGACATCTTGTTCAATGGGACATCCAACAGTACATGGGGCCATGAAACAATCAAGCACAGGGAGCTTAAGCTCTGTTTTACGATTGACCAGGTCTCTCTTTTCCTTGAGATGGTTAGCATCGTCCAAGGAACTTTCAGCTAGGGCTTTTAGTTTTTTCATATCCAGCTTATCGGAGTCTTGCTTACCCATGAGTGGATCTAAGAGATCTGCCATTTGCTTAAAGCGCGTATAGGCTCCGGGTTTTAACAGAGTTGTTGCCACGGTGATTGGCTGGATTCCCGTCTCAAAGATTCGATCAATATTAAAGGCATCCGCTCCACCTGAATAGGAGATCTTGAGATCCCCTCCGAACTCCGCAGCTAACTTATACGCCAGATTAATCGTTAAGGGATAAAGTGCTCGACCGGACACGTACATTTCCTCGCCCGGCAATTCCGATTTCATGATCCTTACAGGCAACGTATTAGACATCTTGATGCCAAAATCTTTTTGCTTCTCCAGGGCGAAAACTTTGAGACGTTTTAACATCTCAACGCCATCTTTAAATTGAAGGTCATGGGTAAAGGATTCTTCCTTCAACTCAATATATTTGTAACCCATTTTATCGAAGGTGTTCCTCACATACTCATATCCTAAAAGCGTCGGATTCATCTTCACAAAGGTATGCAATTTCTTTTCACTGATTAAGTATTTAATGATAGCTTCGATTTCTGCCGGTGGGCAGCCATGCATGGTCGATAAGGTAATCGACGTGCAAATATTAGGTGAAATCTGTTCAATAAAAGCTCGATCAATCGTTTTAAACTGATCAACATTTTCCAGTAAAGAAGCAAGACACTCCTTAAAAATCAACCTTTCTGAAGCGTCTTTAAGCCCTTCGATGAATTGATCAACTTTAGGAGATTGAATCCCTTTCAAGTCATACCCTACGCTCATATTGAACATAAATCGTCGATCACTTTGGTTAAAGAACTCCTTTTGTAAGACGTGGAGAGCAAACCAGGCTTTTACATACTCGTCAAAGGCACCCATAATCGGAAGCTCCGTAGACCACTCCGTGTTATAGCATTCGTCCTCCGCCAGGATACAGGGCTTAGGAATCTCTAACTCATCCATGATTTGAACAGATTTCAACTCGAAGAAACGACTCCCGCTCAGGTAAGAAGCGATAATGTTTTGTGCGAGTTGAGTATGCGGACCAGCCGCCGGACCAACTGGAGTATCCATGGTTTCACCAAAAAGTCCAATCTGGTGGTCATTCTTCTTTTGGAAAAATTTAACCTCAGATACGCCGAAAATAGTCTGAGTGCGCTTATATTCTTCGAACATCCAGTTAACCAAGTTCTTGAAGGGAATTTGAATCATTTTATCACTCATCATTCGTTATCATTCCTCAATTCTTTATTGATTTGATCTGCTGCTCAGCGCCAATCATTGCCACATTTTCATAATGGTAATAAGTTTCGCCGAGCCCTAGCTAAGCTTAAGTAAATTTCGTTTATTTTCCTTTATAATGAGGGCTGTCAACACACGTGCAAATATGCCCTTCTAAGGACTTTTCAGCAGCTTTTAAGATACTCTGGTAACCTGTACACCGACATAAATGACCTGAGAGTTCTCGTTTAATCTCCTCACGAGTGTAATCTTTGCCACTCTCCACCATAGCCGTAGTGGTCAGAACGAGGCCAGGGGTACAGAAGCCACACTGCACAGCCCCTTCTTCGACGTAGGTTTTCTGAACATCAGAAAGTTCCCCATTTTTTGCCGCCAAACCCTCTATCGTCCTAATCTCCTTACCGTCCGCCCAAACGGCTAAGTATATGCAGGTATCATAAGGCGTACCATCAATCAGTACGCTGCAGGCGCCACATTCGCCAACCCCACAGCCTTGTTTAGCACCCGTAAAACCCAATTGACTTCTCAAAACATCCAGCAACGATTCGCGTACATCCACCTCAAAATTATAGGCTCTTCCATTCACCGTAAAGGCAATTCGCTTAAACAACTTCCGCACCTCCTGCGTTGACAACAGCTATTTTCAGGGCTCTTTGCGTGAGTTCTTCGACAAGATGTTCCCTATACTCTTTAGAAGCCCGCCAAGAGGTTCGTGCCTTGGCTGATTTAACCGCCAGCTTGCCAATCTCCGTCAACGTAGCGGATGAAACTTTCTTCCCCTTGGCGTACTCTTCTGCTTCAAGGCACCTTAAGGGAGTTGGACCTGCAACCCCTAGTCCAATTCTTACGTCTGCAAAGTATCCGCTCTGCAGTTTGCAGACAACGGCCACTCCCAGGGTGGCAATATCCATCGCTTCACGCATGGCAAACTTAATATATTGCCCGCCAAAGCCTTGATAATCTTCCGGCGCAATCAGAATCTCGGTAAGAATTTCCCCTGGCTTCAAAGCAACTTTACCAGGCCCAAGATAAAATTCACGGATGGTCACGACACGTTCCCCATTTGCATCCTGTAATTTCAGCTGGGCATTCAGCGCAAACAAGGAAGAGGCGCTGTCTGCAGACGTTGCTCCATTACAAACGTTTCCTCCGATAGTGGCGATATTTCTGATTTGCGGCCCCCCCATGGAGATCGCCGCTTCGGTGAGAATTGGGATTGCCTCCCGAAGAATCGGATTGTGGAAAATCATCGAAAAGGTAGCCATTGCTCCGATCACGATCGTCCCATTTTCTGATATTTGAATACTCTCCAAGGATTTAATCTTGCGAAGGCTCAAGAGCTCTGCATCTTCAAGTTGCCCTCCGTGCATTTTGATGAGCACGTCTGTCCCACCGGCAATAATTCTCAGATTGGGGTTTTGTGAAAGGAGCGCAGTCGCTTCACTAACGGTCTCGGCATCGTAATATCCTTTAATATCGTACATCGTTTCACCGCCTTACTAGATTAATCCAACTTCTTTAAACTTTTCGAAAACACGTTGCGGATTCATCGGGATCCGATTGAAAGCCACGTCCGTCGCATCCAATACAGCATTGCGAATTGCCGGAGCCGGAGAAACAATCGGAGGCTCTCCCAAGGATTTGACGCCAAAGGGCCCTGTTGGATCATCTTGTTCCACGAAAGCTGCGCCAATATCAGGTGTATCCATCATGGTCGGAAGTTTATAATCCAGCAAATTATTGTTAAGAGGTTTACCCGTCACCTCATCAAAGAGCAACTGTTCGGAGAGGGCATAGCCAATGGCCATACTCACCCCGCCATGCACTTGCCCCTCTGCCAAGAGTGGATTGATGATCTTACCAGAATCATGGACATTGAAGATTTCCGATATCTTAATTTTCCCAGTCTTGATGTCGACTTCCACTTCTACAAAGGTTACCCCAAAAGGTATGGCATTAAGGCGAGCATTATTTGAAACATCACTGGTAATAGGTTGGGCATGAACTCTGTCATAATAGGACTGCATCGCAACCACTTCCAGGGCTAGGATTTGTTCGCCAGACTCTTTAAAGACAATGAATTGATCTTGAAGATCTAAGAGATGGGCAGGGATATCTGTCATCCTCTGGGCAAAACCAAGCACTTTTGCCTTAACTTCCAGGGCAGCCTTTTCCACAGCCATCCCTGTTACATAGGTTTGCCTCGAAGCATAAGACCCCGTATCAAAGGGGGTAATATCTGTATCTTGGGTGGAGACGACATGGACCATATACATGGGAAGACCGAGGACCTCAGCCACCATTTGAGCGAAGACTGTGTCACTCCCTTGGCCGATTTCTGTTGCACCGAGTTGAACTTGCACTGAACCATCTTGGTTCATGACAATACGCACTCCAGCAAGTTCTAAGGCTACCGGATAGGTTCCCGAAGCATAGCTAAAGCAGGCCATGCCTAACCCTCGACGCAGATCTCCGCTCTGCTCCTTGTACAAGGCTTTCTTGACGTCCCACTTGATTAACTCTCGACCCTTATCGATGCATTCCCGGATAGCACAGCTCATGATCTTATTTTTACTCAACGGTTCTACAAACCCAACTTCAACTAGGTTTTTCTTCCGAATCTCGATGGGGTCCAGGTTGAGTTTCTTGGCAATATCTTCGATATGAGATTCAAAGGCAAAGAATATCTGGGGAGTACCATACCCCCGCATCGCTCCAGCAACCGGCAAATTGGTATAAACCGTTATAGGATCATATTTCAAGGCCTTGGTTGGATATAGATAGCGGAATTTACCGCCCCCGCTTGAAGCAATAGAATGACCATGTGACGCGTAGGCGCCAGTGTTGGAAACGGCAGAAATATGTATTCCGTTAATTTTTCCATCCTGATTGATTCCAGTCTTGATTTTAAACTTGAAAGCATGACGGGTTCGGGTGTCAATCATGGCTTCCTCTCGCGAAAGTTCCAGTTTGACAGGTCTCCCACCCACAGCCAAACTCATAGCAGCATTCAAAGGTTCAATAGTCACATCCTGCTTATTACCGAACCCACCCCCAACGTAAGGCTTGATCACTCGTACCCGACCCCAAGAAACACCTAAGGATTGAGCAACGATCCTGCGCACAATGTGGGGGATCTGAGTTGAGGTCATGATCACGATTCGTCGATCTGCATCGACATAGGCATGGGATACTTGATTTTCCATATGACAATGCTGAACTATACTTGTGTGGTACTCACCTTCTATGACATGATCGGATTCAGCAAAAGCTGCTTCCATATCCCCTATTGCATAACCACCTAAAGCCAGTATGTTTCGTTCACAGTCATCATGAATCAAAGGGGCACCATCTTTAAGGGCAGCATCTGTGCTGGTTAACGCTTCCAACACTTCATATTCAACCTCAATCAGCTTCAAAGCCTTGGAGGCGATAAGAGCATCCGTGGCAACCACAGCTGCAATATTATCTCCCACAAATCGAGCCTTCTGCGTCAAAATATGGCGATCCTCTTTATCCCGATGGCTTTCATCGAGGGAAAAAGGATGCCCCGCGGTTCCATATTTAAGCTGCGCAACATCCACTTCATCCGTTGCGATAGCCTCTATAACTCCCGGCATAGCCGTAGCGAATCGAATATTCGGCAAATCATGGTACGTTAAAACAGCCTCGACTCCAGGTAAAGCTTTGGCTTTACTGACATCGATTGATTTAACAAGGGCATGAGCATAAGGACTATGTAGAATTTTCCCAATCAACATATCCCGTTCAGAAAAATCATCCGTATACTTGGCCTTCCCTGTTACTTTGGCGACAGCATCGACTCTTCTGACGCTTTTCCCTACCACCGTATAAGCCATTTCATTTCCTCCCGTCCTTAAAACTTATTAAGACCTCTCTGTCGATTAGAATTCCATCTTCAGAGAATGAAATACCAGCAATCCAAAATTATAACAATGCAATATTCATGCCAATGAGCTCAGATGTCGAAAAGAGGCTGAATCTGTGATTTGTTGTAATACTCGGAGGACAGGCCTTATCATAATGATAACGTCTGTCCTCGATTTCACTTATAATTCATTTATATCATTTGAGTCTATGACTAAATATCATTTTGATATTTTCTTATCATATTGAACTGCCTTTTATCAATTTGATAAGAAAAGAGTAAAGAAAAGCCCAGTCAAGATCTAAGCAACTTGTATTTCAATTAATCAATGTTATAACGTGCTAATTTGCGATATAAGGTTGCTACTCCAATTCCTAAGGCCTTGGCCACTTTCTCTTTTCCTCGAACACCAGCTTCCGCGGCTTGGTAACAGCGGAGAATTGTTTCCCGTTCAACATTTTCCAGATTAAACCCATTGAGTTCAGTATGATTTTGAGGAGCTGTTTTCAATCTCGGAGATAAATGTTCCTCAGTCAAAGTCGAACCTTCGGCTAAATTCATAGCATATTCAATCACGTTCTGAAGTTCTCGGACATTGCCTGGCCAAGAATAGTCTTGTAATCTCTGCCGAAATCCATCCGTTAAAAACTGAACGTTTTTATTCAGCTGTGGATTGTAACTCTTGATAAAATGCTGACTCAAAATATCCAAGTCTTCTTTTCTATCTCGCAGAGAGATAATCTCAATGGGAATCACATTAATCCTGTAATATAAATCTTCACGAAACTCACCTTTCGCCATCATTTGCTCAAGGTTACGATGGGTTGCAGCGATGACTCGGACATCTACAGGGATAGGAGTTATGCCCCCAATTCGTTCAATTTGACGTTCTTGGAGCACCCTAAGAATTTTGGCCTGTAAAAATAAGGGCATATCTCCAATTTCATCGAGGAATAGGGTTCCTTTGTTTGCCAATTCAAACTTGCCGATCTTGCCCCCTTTGCGAGCACCTGTAAAGGCCCCATCTTCGTATCCGAAGAGCTCACTTTCCAGCAACATTTCCGGAATCGCCGTACAATTAATCGCCATAAACATCCCTTGTTGTCTGGGACTGAGATTATGAATGGAGCGAGCTAACATTTCTTTACCTGTTCCACTCTCCCCCCGAATCAAGACCGTTGATTTCGTGTTAGCTACGACCTTTGCCCGCTCTCGGATTTGGCTTATACTCTGACTATTTCCCAAAATATCCTCGATGGTATAGCCTGCATCTTGAAGTGAGAGTCGGTTAACGATTCGACCGATTTCATCAAGCGGTCGCAAGGTGATAGCGATACTCTGCACCCTGTCTTCACTAGCAATGGGTAGAGCACGCAAAACCATCTGCACTCGGTTCTTCTTGGTTTCGACATGAACTTCACGTTCCACGACTTCGTCCATGTTTTTCCCGGCTTTTAGAATGTCCGCAACAATTTGTGGTGTGAATAAGGATTTTAATTGACTCCGTGGGGTAAGCAGATTAGCACTAAACAAGCGTTTAGCTGCTTGGTTATAGTGAAGGACATTTCCATCAAGATCCACCGTCAGCAGTCCCTCTTCCAAGCAGTCAATAATGGAGTTGAGATAATGATTGGACGATACCAGACCAGCTAAAAACTCCTGTTCCTTTAACTTTAAAGCAATAGTTTCAGCCATTTTCGTTAAAAAGATGAGATAGGATTGCTGATTTTCTTGGATGAGTTTCGCTTGGGCATCACTAAAGCAGATCAGTCCGATCACACCCACAGCTTTACCATCCACATTGATCGGGGATACCACTTCATATTTTTCGGAGCAATTTCCTCGAGCTTTACATGGGGCGCAAAGCGGATGGGTTCCCGGCGTTTCGATCACAAACTGATGTCCTGTCCGCAGTACTTCCTGATACACGTATCCCTGCCGATCCATGGATAGACCTACCCCTTTGTGATACCTTCCGGTTCCAGCAATACGCACCAAATTATGATCCGCTATCTCAATATCGATTTTCACAACAGTGGCAATCGCTTCAGCAATTTGTTGAGCATAATCTCTAACGGCCATAAGTTCAACCATCAAGTTACCCCCATAACTATTATTCTCATTAAAATCTTATAATATGACAATATTCCTTTTGATTGGCCTATTTTTTAATTCGTTAAGAATTCACTTTATCCTTTAACCTAGTTTCATTTTGCTAATGTTTGCAGATAAACGTACCCTAACATTAAAAAATTCACAAAGATCATAATAGGAGCACCTATAACGAATTTCTTGTGCTGGGTCTTATGACGAAAGAACTTCATCCCAGCAAAAAGTCCGATTCCTCCCAGTACAAATCCCATGAGGAGAAGATTTAACTCTTGTATCCTCCACTGTCCTAACTTAGCCAGGCGTTTATCTCTGCCCATTGCAATAAAAACGTAAATATTCCAAATCAAGTAGGCCCCCAAAAAAACTTCAATCCTCATCGCTCTAGTCCTCCTTACT
>LADV01000249.1 GCA_000961805.1 Peptococcaceae bacterium BRH_c23
TTGCCCAGGCTGAAACCCAGGCCAAAGCGGATGCTCAAGCCCTTGCTGAGGCTTTTGCCCAGGCTGAAACCCAGGCCAAAGCGGATGCTCAAGCCCTTGCTGAGGCTCTTGCCCAGGCTGAAACCCAGGCCAAAGCGGATGCTCAAGCCCTGGCTGAGGCTCTTGCCCAGGCTGAAACCCAGGCCAAAGCTGATTCTCAAACCCTTGCCGAGGCTCTTGCCCTCGCTGAAACCCAAGCCAAAGCTAATGCTCAGGCGCTTGCTGAGACTCTTGCTCTCGCTGAAACCCAAGCCAAAGCTGATGCTCAAGTGCTTGCTGAGGCTCTTGCCCTGGCTGAATCCCAAGCCAAAGCTGATGCTCAGGCGCTTGCCGAGGCTGAATCGAAGTTTGAGGCTGTCACTGAGCTTGAACAGGATGTACTTATAAAAACCCCTGCTTTAGTTACATCCATCCACTCTAAAACTTCTTCAGCATTTGGCCCCTTGCAAGTTCCTACGCAAGCTTATCTTCTTAAACACGTTCTAAGTAACATCTTTCCAAAAGGCACTATCTATTGGAACAAGAGCTTAATGGGGCAAACATTTCTGGCCCAAGTGGAAAATATCCTGATTTGTATTCATGACCCCGAGCATCCTTGTGATCTGAAAAAGTATAATAAGGATGGCTGGAAGGTCTTAGTATGTAGTTCTGAAGATCTAACCTTTCCACGCAGATTGGAAAGAGCAATTAGACAGATTCAGCGTTTATATTCCGAGGGGCAAAACCTGAATAGGTATTGCTAAGGCCCGAAGCTCTAATTTGCCATTTATATCGACATTAGTACTGGCAAAGACAATACCTACCGCCTTGGCCTGATTATCTATGACCGGACTACCGCTATTACCAGGGTTAATAGGTACATTAATATCAAAAACCTGGGTCAGGCTATTCTTCATACTGTAAAAATGACCTACTGTACCTCTCTGCGATATCTTCTCAAACCCCAACGGATTGCCGATAATGGTCACGGTTTCGCCACTTTGTGCCCTGTTATTTATGTTGAGTGCAATGGTGGGAAGATCATTCCCTTTTAACCGAATAATAGCTATGTCTACATCCGGGACGACCTCATAGTGTTTGGAGTAATACTCCGTTCCATCACCAAAGCGGATAGTTATCGTGCTAGCGTTGGCTACGATATGTTGATTAGTTATTATCGTACCTGTTGTGGAAATATTAAATCCTGTGCCCTGTTTTACCACCGTATTAAGAAACTCATTTGTAACCATAGCCTCTATGCTTACTACCGCAGGCTTGCATCGTTGAACGATATCGTCTTCCTTTAAAGCTCTATTCTGATCTAAGAAATTCAGCTGATTAGATAGGAGGTAAGGGAGATTAGGCACAGACATTGCTATAAAAGCTAATAGAATCAGAAGAGCTACTAATTTTCTAAAGTAGGCTGGCTTTATTATGCTCACTATTTCGTAGTCAAATTGTTCCTCGCCATTCTCTTCAGCCATTGATTTATCATCGTTCATTATTTGCTCCTTTCAGTAGGTTCTACTTTGTCATTCTTGCCACAAAGAAAGCAACGATTCGCCCCCTACTTACCCTTACGACCATGTACAGCAAGAGACACGCCGCCCCGACGAGATTACGCCCCGCTGGGAGAACTGACTGAATCGAGTACGGTTCGGAGGTGAGGACCGAAGGTCCTTAACCTATGTTTTAGCGAGAGCGTAGGCCGGCATAAAGCAAACTATTAAACCCTAAGACTCCGGTAATCCCCATTATGAGCAAGGGAACACAGGCTTTTTACCAAGAACCTCGTTCTGGGCGTTTCGATTTTGCAATTATCAATGAGAGGATTATTACTCCCACAGTAAAGCGCGCTGTACTCATCGTCAGAGGCGGTACGGTATCTACTAATAGTTTGCCAATGATAAAATTTGTCGACCAAAGAAAAGGTACAAGCATTAGATATAAGTATGGAGACCGCCAATTAATATTGCGTATGTTAATTCACCCTTCAACTTTTGATTGTGTATTACCAAAATAGTGTTTTTCAATACTTATAAAATCCGTGGACACAAAAGATAGTAAATTCTATCATCTTATCCATGTCGAATACGTAAGAATTTAGTGATTTACCCACTACAAAAATGATACAGTCAATTAATAGCCGTTAAGTTAGTTTCTCTTAATTTCATTGAATTTAGAAATTGTTACTAAAGAAGGGCAAAATCTTAAACGATTTTGCCCTTCTTTATTTCTTATTAGGATAATCCTGACCCTGGTGATGCCTTCGGAAAGTTGTTCCTTAAGCCGCCGGAGTTCGGCAGACCGCACTCTTTTGGTCCAATATTCTGATTCTTAGATATTGCCCAATAAGCTCGCCCAGAACGACCAAAACAAATATCGTTAAAATCAAAGTTTTCATAACTAAATGGTTATATGAATTTAATTTGTACCACTTGCAACCTTTTTTTCAGCTTAAAGTAATGAGACATTTGCTCTGATTCATAGGCTTTAAATGGAGAGACAGCAGCACCAGCAAAAAAGTCACTCGGCCGATGAAACGTGGCTGTATCAATATCATCAATCCATTCCGTAATTTCTCTGCGTTGAGGGCAAGTTTTCTAAGATTTTCTTTTTGGCTAATTCAAGGCATTTTAACATTGATTTTAGGAAAACATAATCCTACGACATCCGTTCCCTCGTTTTGTGCATCGTGCCATGATATAGAGCAATATGACCCAAAAGTCGTTCCCACCCATTCCATAAGACTTACATCATTTATAGCCGTTATCGTCATACTCGGGGTGAGCAATTTAAGCATAATTAAGCGTTATCAACTGGAGGTAAAATGGATAATAAATTAATTTTTCGCTTTAAGGAATTCTATACATTAGAGACATTTCAAGTTGCCTTTTATAATGCCCAGGCTAATTCTACAACGGATGAGTATTACAAAAAAGCCTTTGAAAAAATGGTGCAAATAGAACAAGGACATGCTGACTATTTTGCCAATATGATTGACCAAGCAAATGAGGAGGTTCCCTCTTTAGTGGGTTCAATTTTTCAATTAGCAGGTAGTTTCGTAGGTGAAACGGTTGAATCTATTGGTCGACACAGCACGTGCAAATTTGGTGTTACGCTTGAAAATGAGGCAATCAAAAAGTATCGAGAGTTTATTGAGGAATCGAACGAAAAGGAATACCTAATTATCAAAGATATTCTTATGGAATATCTTCTCGACGAAGAATTTCACAAATATTGGCTTAGAGATTATATGAATAAACATCCAAATTAAGTGTAGATATTACTCCTCAGAAGCCAAAATTGATCTAAAAACATTAATACATGTACTTTACCCATTATAATCAAGGAGGGGATCTTTTATTTAAGGATAAAATTTTAATAGGAGTTTTGATAGGTATACTAGCCGATGCACTAAAGCTAACAACTAATTATATTCTTTTTATCTTTGGGTTCACAAAGGTTGTATTTTGGCAAGTTGTAGCTACTCGCTTTATCCAGAAGGAGTACCTTTACCATAAGTTAGCTTATCTGGTAGATGCCATTGCTGACATTACAGTTACTTCACTTTTGGGAGTTGTATTTGTGTATTTTATTTACCTTTTTGGTTCAAAGAATTTATGGACAAAGGGTGTGGGCTTCGGTTTAGTGGTTTGGGTAAGCCTTTTTGGTACATTGCTTGGGCAAACAGTTGAGGATAAATTACCTCAAGAGCCAACTGGCGCGGTTGTTACAATTATTGCGCATATAGTATTTGGTTTAGCCTTAGCTTTTTTTACCAAGGTGCTAGATAAAAATAACTGAGGCTAATTAACAGAAAATAAATTGTTACTTGAACATCGTTAACCATAATTTAGTAATGCTAGTTTAGACCGCTGGTTCTTTAAGGGGATGATACTTTAGAACATTGGACATACAAAGAAATGACGCTCAAAATTGTTATCAATTTGGGCGTCATTTGTAATTTGACCTTTTGTACCTTAAAGCGACCCGTTACGAAAAAGGGTAACCTGTTTTCAGTTGATAGGATAGTGTAAAAATGATAGTGAATTACAACTAGATATTGGATGAAATAGAGAGATCATCTTGGATAAGACTGCGGGAGCCATACGTAAAATGCGGTTCCTTCCTCTGCCTGACTTTCAACTCGAATTGTCCCTCCATGAAGCTCCACGAGCGATTTTGTGATGGCAAGTCCTAGCCCAGCCCCTCCATATTTACGAGTTCTAGAAGAATCACTTCGATAAAAACGGTCAAATAGCTTAGGCAAATGCTCCGGTGTAATGCCAGAACCATTATCTCTTACACTTAGTTCCACACCACCTGAAGCAGTTTCCAAAGAAATTTGGATATCCCCCTTTTCAGGATCGGTATGCTGTACCGCGTTATGAAAGAGATTTAAAATAACTTGTTTCATCTTATCTTCGTCAAATCGACATTTCAAATCTACAGTAAGTCTTAAACTCACTTTACGGTTTCCCGCTAAAAACCTCAACTGCGGTGCCATTTCCTTAATGATCTCGTCCAACGCTCCCTCATTGAGCTGAACATTAGGGGATCGATCCAGCTTTGCTAGTAGAAGCAGATCTTGAACTAACTTTTTCATGCGTTCAGACTCTGCGTACATGCTCGTTAAGGATTTGTGCAACTTATCTGGTTGATTCATCGCACCACGAAGCAGCACCTCTAAGAACCCATGAATCGAGGTCAAAGGCGTGCGAAGCTCATGAGAGGCATCCGCAACAAAACGCCGCATCTGTTCTTTGGCCTCTTTTTCCGCTTCAAAGGAGGTTTCTAGCCTTTCGAGCATTCCATTAAAGGAGTCTGCCAATCGGTCGATTTCTACCTGCCCTTGTTCAATCGGCAAGCGTTCGGCAAGATTTCCAGCGTCGATTTGTTCTACTGTATCCACCATCTTCGACAAAGGGACCAACGTTTTTCTCAGTACGGGAATAAAAGCCAACAATCCTCCTATTAAAGCAAGCAATGAGATCAACAAAAACGTCAGTAGTTGCCGAGTTAAAATATCCCTCAAAGAGCTTGTACTCAAACTTACTTGAACTACTCCGAGCAATTGATCTCTCGCCTTAATGGACTGAAGAACGATCAATTGCTCGCTACCTGACCCTTGTTTTGAGACTTTATACGTGAGCTTGGACTTGGAACGCATGGCTTCTTGATAATCTCGTTCAGCTAATTTAGGAGGAGCTTCAGAATTTATGGAAGTATTCGAAAGAACTGAAAAGGTTCCATTCATATCATAGAAGACAATCGTGGAGTCCTGCAAGGCGAAAAAGGGAACACGACTGAAACCCTTACCCGATGGTTTCCCCTCTGAATGGCTTGGCATTTCATCTGGGATTTCCCACACCAATTTTTCCCACGCATCTGGAGGAATTGATAGAATCTGGCTTTGCACACTCAATGCTTTATTTTGATAGATAAACCCTCGCATGAAAACATATTGAACCAAGCCAATGATCACCAGTAAAAGTGCCATAAGCAATAACGTACGAGATAAGAGCTGAAAGCGCAGTGAGTTTGTTTTCATTACACGTCTACTCGATATCCCGCCCCACGCAAGGTGCGAATCAGACGGTGTTCTTTATCATTTAATTTTTCCCTGAGCGCCCGAATATACACTTCAACGATATTTTCATCCCCGCCAAAGTCATAACTCCATACCTTATCTAATATTTTCGCTTTGCTTAAGACCAAGCCATGATTAAGCACCAAGAATTTAAGCAGCTCATACTCGGTTGTCGAGAGTTCTAGAACCCTTTGCTCGTAAAGGATTTCTTTGCGCCGATCGTCGATTCGAAAGGCTCCTATCTCAACCTCCCCTAATAGATTAGGAAATTGATTCCGTATTCTAGCCTGAATACGGGCTAGCAATTCCTCAAAGCTAAACGGTTTCATCATGTAATCATCCGCTCCGAGCATTAGTCCTTTCACTCGGTCATCGACTTCGTCCTTTGCTGTGAGCATAATGATCGCTACATTCTCGGTCTTTTTGAGCATTCGACACACTTCAAATCCGTCCATACCAGGCATCATAACGTCAAGAATAATGATATGTGGCTGGAATTGCTTAGCAAGGGTTACCGCCATCATCCCGTCTTGAGCGGTTTGTACTTCATACCCTTCCTCTTGAAGACCCATCTCTAAAAATTGCAAAATATTCGGTTCATCATCGACCAATAGTACTTTAATGCCCTTTAATTTTTGCATATCACTTATCCCCTACCTATCTCCTACCTATTAGAAAAAACTGGCTTACTTTAAAAACCCAACCCATTTGAACCTTATTTAATTATGCAATTATAGGTTGAATACAAACTGAAAGAATGCTGAAAGTTTCCTGAATCATATACTGACAGGAAACCCAAGTCAATAAAACTGCTTACCCTAGACGTATTTTTCAGCAAACATTCAGGCAATCTTCAAGTGGAATTCAGCAAGCTTGCTTATAATGCCAATATACCATTTAAACAATGTCACGAGGAGAAATGAGGTGTGAACCCTGAACCAAGCCATCCAATATCGTCATGAGTTAAAATTCTTTATCAATTATCATCAATATTACACGCTCCGGCAGCGTCTGAAACACCTGATGCAACGCGATGAGCACGTCGGACCTACAGGAGAGTACCACATTCGCAGCTTATACTTTGATGACATCAATAACAAGGCTCTCGCTGAAAAATTAGGAGGGATACGTCAACGAAAGAAATATCGAATCCGCATCTACAATTTAGAAGATAAGGTGATTCACTTTGAAAAAAAGATTAAGAACGGTGACTATATTGCCAAAATCAAAGAGTCACTCACCAGAGAGATGGCAGACAATATCCTCGCTGGTGACTATCAGGAACTGAATAATCACAGCAAGCCGTTTTTGATGGAATTACACAACGAAATGACCCATCAATTGTTGCGTCCCAAGGTGATCGTGGACTATGTTAGAGAGCCCTACATTCATCCTCACGGCAATGTTCGCATTACCTTCGATAAAGATCTGAAAAGTGGTTTGCATCGTACGGATCTTTTCAGTCGGGATTTGAATATGGTTCAAGCCTTGTCAGAAAACCAAATTATCCTGGAGGTTAAATACGATGAGTATTTACCCAGCTCTATTCGCAATGTCTTGCAACTAGAGGGCTTACATCGTCAGTCCGCCTCCAAATATGTTATCTGTAGAAAGTTTATTAAATTGAATCTATGGGAGGATCAATAACCTATGAATACAGATCAAGCGCTTAATTTTATCGATATCATTAAAAAATCAGTCCTGAGTAATTTCGGTGCCGATATCTCTATCGTAAACACTCTTATCACGATGTCGGTTGCCTTCCTGATAGGCTTCTTCATCTATATACTCTACAAGCAGATTTTTAGCGGTGTCTTATATTCGAAGAGCTTTAATGTGACCTTAATTGGTATTACGATGGTTACCGCTATGATTATCATTGCCATCAATTCAAACCTTATCCTCTCCCTCGGTATGGTCGGAGCGCTCAGTATTGTACGTTTCAGAACCCCCATCAAAGACCCTACTGATTTGATTTTCATATTCTGGGGAGCCGCTGCTGGCATCGTGGTCGGCGCTGGTTTCTATTCCCTAGCTATTACTGCCTCCGTTATGATTGGTATAGTGATGTTTATCTTTATCAAAAAGGCCTCCTTTGAAACGCCCTATCTGCTCCTGGTGAATTGCTGCGGAGACGATAGTGAAAAAGACGTTCTCGGCCTGATACACACTCATACCAAACGGTATAACCTGAAACAAAAAAACGTATCGCAAGACAATATCGAATTAACTCTAGAAGTTCGGGTTAAAGACAAAGAAAGTAGCTTTGTTAACAACATCTCGGCAATTGTCGGCGTGAAAAATGCTGTGCTTATCAGCTACAGCGGTGATTTCGTATCATAATCGCTGGTGTTCATCAATCGATAAAATTTACGTTAAAGGGAGAATATTCATGAAAAAACCACTTGGGATTATCTTATCCCTGACGCTTTTAATAACCGGTACTATAGGTTGTGCTGCCACGAAAGAAGGCTCCAACCTGGAAAGCATAAGTACTGCCACTACCAGCGATATCAAGGCGGTTTCTGTAAAGTATGATAGCGACAATAATTATTTCAACTGGAAAAACAGCAGTTATAAGACGATTGGCTTAAATGGAAGCTCAGCCACAGTAAAAGGAGACGGTTTAGCCGTACAAGGCTCGGTTGTAACGATCTCCGCATCGGGTGTCTATGAGATTACTGGAACGTTAACGGACGGGAGTATTATTGTTGATGTGAATAAGGATATCGATAAAGAAACGGTCTTTCTCGTCTTAAACGAAGCAACGATCAAGAGTCAAACAAGCGCTCCTATCTATATTAAAGGCGCTAAAAAGACGGTCATACTCCTTGAGAATGGCACCGAAAATTCAGTAACTGGAGGAAGTAACACCCTTGTAAATGCTGATGGTGAACCGTCCGCTGCTATTTTCAGCAAGGCCGACCTTACCCTAACCGGTAGTGGCACATTAACGGTGACAGCTGATAATAACGATGGAATTACCAGCAAGGATGACTTAAAAATCACGGACGGTACGTTGATTGTCAACGCAAAGTCTGACGGAATAGTTGGTAAGGACATGGTTAGTGTTAAAAACGGAAGTATTACCATAACAGCTGGTAAAGACGGCATACGCTCTACCAATGAAACAGATGAGGGCAAGGGCAAGGGAAATGTCATTATCCAAAACGGAGAGTTCACGATTACTGCTGCAAACGATGCAATACAGGCAATAAAGCAAGTACAAATTGAGGATGGTAACTTCAATCTAAACTCCGGCGGTGGCTATCCCGGCAAGAGTATCAGTAGTGGCAACAATAACTTTGGTGGTCGTCCCGGTCAAAATGCCACCACTACCACTACAAATACCAATCCAACGAGTACAGAGAACGAGGAAAGCAAAAAAGGTTTAAAAGCAGGTCATAGTATTCTCATTAATGGTGGTAATATCAATATTTCATCCTATGAGGATGCCGTCCACAGCAACAATGATGTCGCCATAAATGGTGGTATCCTGACCTTACAAAGCGGTGATGATGGAGTACACGCGGACAATAATGTCCACATAGACAATGGCGAAATAACCATTAAGAACTCCTATGAGGGTTTGGAGGGTACCAATATTACTGTAAATGGGGGGAAAGTTATTGCTACCTCTACAGATGACGGAATTAATGTTAATAGCAAGGAGGGTGTTTTGACTATAACTGGCGGCGAAGTTGCTTTAAACGCAAATGGTGACGGACTGGATTCCAACGGGAGTGTAAACATGACAGGGGGTACTGTCTATGTTGATGGCCCAACGGCAAATAATAATGGTGCGCTTGATTATGACGGTGGCTTTACAATAAGCGGAGGAACTCTCGTAGCATCCGGCAGTTCTGGAATGGCTCAAGCTCCCAGCACTAATTCACAACTGTCTATCCTGATGACTTACACATCTTCACAAGCTGCAGGAAGTACCATAATCCTTAAAGATAAGGATGGAACTATTGTTGCAACCTATACACCCTCAAAACAATATAGTACGGTTGCAATTTCGTCTCCTAAATTATTGGCGGGCTCTACCTATACGCTTTATAGCGGAAACACCAAACTAGTTGATGTAACACTTTCGGACTCGCTTACCTATCTTTCGGAATCGGGTGTAACCACTAAACCGCAAAATACAGGCCCCGGTGGTGGTGGCGGTGGCTTTGGCAAGCGACCCGATGGGGATGGGAATATGCCTTCTAGGGAAGGCATGATGCCGCCTGTTGATGGTATGATGCCACCCGGCGATGACCAACGCCCACAAGAAATGCAGTGAGAAACTGTTAGTTAAATGGTCATGACTCATGACTATTATTAATCTAATCATACGACTTTCTCGCTATTCACCCCAAAGGGGATCCGGCACCAATTTGCCTGATCCCCTTTTTATTATCATTTATAGATACGCTCATCCGTTATTTTCAGCATTATTCTGACGGTTGAAAACACAGCTGGTTCCGTCCCGTCGCCCAAAGCACTTACTACAAGAAATGCATTTTGCGTGGTCCAGATCGCCATCTTGCCAACGGTTAATGAGATTGCTCTCCCTTATTAGCGGTCGAGAAAGGGCAAAGTATTTAATCGGAGTTTGATTCAAAATCTCCGTCAGTGATCCAAATTCACGATTACCACCTACTAAGATGACCGGAACATTAATTTCTTGCGCTATTTCAGCGGCATAAGACTTGAAATATGATTCCTGTTCCAGGGTTATTTTTCTTGATGGCCCCTCGTTACGCCGCGACGAGAAACTACCCCCACTTACTTCAATTGCATCTACTCCTAATTTCACCAATTCTTTGCATACGTATTTGCACTCTTCGAAAGTCATCCCTTGATCCATATAATCTTCGCTATTGATTTTAATCAGAACCGGATAGTCCGGACCAACCTTTTCCCGGATTGCTTTATACGTTTCCATGACCATTCTTGCTCTATTCTCAATGCTGCCACCATAGCCATCAGTTCTGCGGTTATAATTGGGCGTCAAAAATTTACTTAATAGATATCCATGAGCAACGTGCATCTGAACTCCATCAAACCCCGCCTTCTTTGCTCGAAGCGCTGCATCGGCAAAAGCTGTTTGAACAAGGAGAATCTCTTGAGGTGTCATTTCATCCGGGGTAGTTTTGTAACCCAAATCTTCGACGGAGCTTGGTCCCCACATCACCTTGCCGCTTGAAGTTTGGGATCCGAGGCAAACGAGTTGCAGGATAATATTAGCATGGTAACGATGACTCATCTCGCTCAACTTCTTATAGCCGTCAATGAATGAATCATCGTAGATAGCCATTTGGCATGGAATGGGCTGCTCTATATCAGTTACAGTCGTAAGACCCGTGATAATAGTCCCGACTCCCCCCTTTGCTAAATTCTCATAGACCTGAAATAACGCTTCCGTCATGTGCCCGCGTTCATCGGCTAAACCATCATAAGTTGCTGAACGGAAAAATCGGTTTTTTAGCTTGATTCCGGAAAACTGTGTTTGGTCGAATAAAGATTTCATTCTACTTCCACTCCCTTATTTACTTTGATCAACTGGTTCTGACACTCTTCTAAGAATTCTAAAATCATAAAGCATCTTGTATCACAATAAATAGCTAGTAGGCCTTCCCACGGGGAATCAAAGAGTAATCGTCTTTGTACCCTCGGTTTATGTCGGCTGTTTTCCATTTTCCACAAAAACCACCTCTACCAATATCATATCAGTAGAGGTGGTTCAGTTCTATCTTTTTTATTCGCTTTGTTTAATCTTCTTACTCGTGTTCAAACTTTTTAATACAGTTCAAACATTTTTACAACGACACAGCTGCTGTTTATAGGAAATAAAGTTGTTAAAAATGATGGGCTGTATTAAGCATTCTTACAGAAATAACAAAAAGGAACCGGAAAAAAAAGTTAGCAGATTGCAAATTCAGAAAAACTTATCAAGTATTATTAGGGAAAAAAAGTTATTCAAAACACTCTTTTTCTGAGGTACATATAAGAGCTTCATCCCTAGTTCTTTGGGAGTCTTACCATAAAACTCTTTTACGGTCATTCTTATGACCTCCTTAATGTGTTCCTTTGTATAATTAAACTGAATGAAATCATCAATTTTGAAACATACTCCAATCTCTGTTATGTTTTTTGATAATCTGCATAAATATTTCCAGAAAGCGAATAATCAGAGAATAATGCATACTGCCCCAGTACAGTTTCAAACGAAGATTCATTTAAGAAGATTATCTTATCTGTAACTACTTCAAACGCTAGCGTTAGGAATTTTGTTTTGTTGTATAGGAAAGGAGGAGTTACATTGCGGTCGATAATAAAGTTAACAATAAGTGGTGATGTGTTTTTTTTCGAAGATAACGGATTTACTCAAGAGCAGAAAAACAATCTGCAAAATATGGCCGACATTGTATCTCAAAAAAAACTACAACAAAAAATCTCAAGTGAAAAAGAACTTTGTTTATGGTTCATAAACGAAGTAAAAGCTAATTTGGGAATCAATCTAGAGCAAGTTAAAGTTTCTTTCGTGGTAAGGATCAATTTCTAATTCCAAACCGAAAAAATAGAGTGACACAAAGGTTCTATTTATTAAAAGCTACCGTTGTGTCACTCTAATTATTTAAGAGGATTAATATTTCAACTATACTTTATCTATATCTAGCTCAAATGCTTCTTGAAGAATCTGGTTAGAGAACTTTCTGTATTGACTAGATGTATAAGTAAAGATAGCTTTTGAAAAATCAATATTTAAGTTTTTTAATTTTGCATCGTAAAAATCAAAATCTTGTATTCCATTACTTTCTAGCTGACGCGTAAAAGCAATAATAAAACCATTTATTGACGTTACAGACAAAATTTTTGAATCAGTGGCTTCCCACGCATCGCGGAAATTCTTTTTTACTGCGGAAAAGTATAGTCTCAGTTGATTTGCACAAAAAACAATATAAGCTTCTAAAGCATCATCCTCTTTTGCTAACAGAGCCTTTTTATCTCCATTCCAATACGTAAATAAGCTTACCTTACCGTCGGCTCATAGGCAGATTTTTTATTCTCCCGCCCTTTATCAACGATTATGCATAAGGTTGGTTCTTCGGGTTTCACCTTCTCTAAGGTAACTTTTGGCTTCACCTTCTTTGCATCACTCTGTTCACTTTTCTTCTCTTGGATATCCATAATCAATTTTAGAGATGCTTTAACAATTTCTGAAACACTCATCTCATTCTTTGAGCTGCTTAAAACTTTTTCAAGTGCAATTAAAGCTAAATCCTCATCAACTTCCAACTGCAGAAGTTGCATTAAAGCTTGTTCTTTTGCGCTGCGCTGTTCACCTAGTTTCTGCTTCTCTTGATTCATTTTCAGAGACTTTATGGCATCCCATTGAGCCAGAGGGGAGTTATTCTCAAAGAATCTTTGAAGATCAATATCCGTTGGCCGTATATCGTCATACTTAGCTATTTCCAGCGTGTTTCCAGACTTTAAGGCTTCCAACATAGGCTTAACAAGCCTTAAATTTTCCTTCGCGATTTTCCTAATAAGTTCAGAACTAACTTTCTCGATGCCGGTGCTTATAGCTTTCAGTTGTCCCATAATAAACAGCTTAATAGCTATATCCACGATGCCCTGACTTTCTTCGTAAAGAGTATTCTTTAATTCCTTGCTCAGAGGGATAATTTCCTTTGTCCATTGATATCTCATCATTCCATCAATGAGAATATCCCATTCTTCATCATTGTCGAGGATATCCCATGTTAGATCACCTTGCTGTCCCGATCCACGACGAGCCTGCCTGAAAGCGGCCTGGAGAATGGGCCTTGCTTTGTATGTCCCTACTAACACTACGGGGATTCCGATAGTGTTAACCAAACTGACAAAGAAGTTTAGCATTTTTTCAGCTCCGCCGCTTTTTGGGAGGCTGAGATGTTGGATTTCATCTATGATAAGAACCCCTATGCAATGGAGGCTAGCTAACTGAGCCATGCGCGGAATCAAAATATCTGTGGAGACGCCCCTGGATGTCCCAAATTTTTCGTAGTAGTTTGTTCCAAGAAGC
The DNA here is from genome assembly GCA_000961805.1 of Peptococcaceae bacterium BRH_c23. The sequence goes on from LADV01000249.1 coordinate 13,671, forward strand.
TCATCAATTTTGGTGAAGAAATTAATACATAAGGCTTTTAACGACCCATCATGAGGGCAGTCCAGTTTCAGCCAGGGAATTTGGTAAAGATTTAAGGGCTGACCGTTGTATTCGGAATGAACAATTAATTTGGGATAGGGAGCTAAAACATGTTCAATCGCCTTTGTCTTGCCTATCCCTGAAATGCCAATCATCGTAAATCCAGAAGCACTGGTCAGCACTTCTGGGTTAAATATTTCGGGATACTTCTTGTTCTTAATCATCTGGTATCCCTGTTGGAGAAGCATAGCATAGTTTTTTCCCAAAGGATTGCGAGCAATATAACCCTGTCTTATAGCGGTGGAAAGGCGGCTTTCCAAGTCGAAATGTTTCAATCGCGGCTGGAAGTAACGTGTTATTCTCATAACGCAGTGATAGCGAATATGCGGAGGAAGTTTCCTTTCATCTTCATCATACAAAGGATAACTGCTCAAAACATCGAAAAGCTCCTCTTCAGAAAAAATATCTGGAAGGGCCTCGATAAGGGGATTACCCTTATAATCCGGTACAGCTTGCTCAGTATATTTGGCTAATGCCGCCTGCCCTAAAACTGTGTCCTTATTCAGATTTTTTTCGTCCATAAATTTTCTCCTGCTGTTTTCTTCTAAAAAGCTCAGCTTTGGAAATCCCTATATTCTCTGTTGTTTCATCGGATAATGGGACAACAGGCGCTGGATTATTGTTGTTCAGCCTATTCTTTTCAGGAGCTAAAACAAAGGCTTCCTTTTTTCGTTCCCCAGCTTTTTCGATTTTGCGTTTTGTCTTTATATTCTTAACTCGTGCTGTATTGCTTGACAACTTGTCCTTCTCTGGAGCCATTCCTTCAGCGATTTTAATAATAGAATCAATATCCATATTAAGATCAACCCTCTGCTGCAATTGGGCTTGATTCAGCTTTTGGCTGGTGAATCTTTCATATTCGCGCTTATAGACCACTTCATCATAGGATTTGTTGCTATAGGCTTCTTCTGAACCCAGCAAAGTACAGATTTGATAGCTTCTGCCGCCAGGTTCCCTCAAATAAATATAGTTAATGTTTCTCGGATCATAAGAAATATCCTCAACCCACGATCCTTTTAAGCGTGCCTGTTCAAACCACATTTCCTTAATAGCCCGTTCCGTAGTAAACCGCATGCCCTGGAACACAATGCCCTTTTCTGTCACTGAGGCTTTACCTGAAGGCATGAGGTTAAGTTTAACAATATCCTCTGGGAAATAACGAAGCTCGCCTGACCGGTTGGCAATACCCCAATTCCAAAGCTCCCACGGAATAGCAGGGACATCGTCTTCGATCATCATTTCACCACGCTGGTAATGCTTCATAAGAGTTCGATTGTGATTAAGCACGCAGCGAATCATAATCTGCGTAAATTGATAAATATCCAGTTTAGCATCGAGTCTATAATCTTTTCCGCCTCGTTCTTTAAAATCAGGCAGTACTGCGCCGGGAAGAAGAGGCTTAACTCGAGTATTGGTCAGTCGGAAATATTGCTCGACAATTCCCTTGATATCCGCTCTATAAGTGTCTGTTACAAAAAGCTGAACAGCACCAAACATAAGTTCTTTAAAAATAATTACACCCCTATCCATGGTGTGGTAAAATTAAGGTGACAAAACCAAAATTATCACACAGGAAGAGGTGTAAACCTTGCATATACAGATAGACATGTTCTCTTGAGTAAACACAGGCGTTACCGCCCATGCTCCTCGACGGAACCGTACGTGCGTAGAGTAGGCACCCAGCGAGTTGCTATCCTAAAATAGTACTTTTCCAGATGCCCCTCTCAGAACGGAGCGTGCAAGTTTCCTGTGCACTCCGCTCGCCAGTGATTAACTGTCAGCCGACATTAGCG
>LADV01000251.1 GCA_000961805.1 Peptococcaceae bacterium BRH_c23
AGGAGGGTTATCATGAGCAGCCACAAATTTTTAGTTCACAATGATGGCGACTACGTAGGCGTTGCTATCCAAGACATTCAAACTGGCGAAGAAGTACTAGGGGTTGAACTCCATAGCGGTCAAGAATATCACGTGAAGTCAAACCACACTATTCCGCTCGGTCACAAAATCGCACTCCAAGCGATTAAGAAGGGTGAAACTATCCTTAAATATGGTGAGAACATAGGAGTCGCAACCGCAGATGTTCAAATCGGTGATTGGGTACACACACATAACTTAAGAACTGCGAGGTGGGATTATGGAAACTAAGATTTTAGGATATAAGAGAGATAATGGTCGTATCGGGATCCGCAATCATGTACTAATTATTCCAGTGGATGATTTATCCAATGCTTCTTGTTTAGCCGTGGAACACAATATAGCCGGAACATTGGCAATTCCCCATCCTTATGGACGCCTTCAATTTGGTGCTGATCTAGAGTTGCACTTCAAAACCTTAATTGGTGCTGGCCGCAACCCGAACGTTGCAGCTGTCGTCATCATCGGAATCGAACCAAACTGGGCTAAGCTAATTGCTGATGGAATTGCTGAGACGGGTAAACCTGTAGCGTATTTCGGTATCGAAGGGTATGGCGATCTGAAAACGATCGAAAGAGCTTCCCGTAAAGCTCAGGAGTTCGTCCAATATGCTACTTCCTTAGAAAAAGTAGAGTGTGAGCTCAAAGATCTGGTCGTCAGCTTCAAATGCGGTGAGTCTGATACCACTACCGGCTTGGCTAGTAACCCAACAGCGGGAGTTGTCGGAGATCGCTTAGTTGAAATGGGTGGCACCGTAATCTTTGGTGAAACTCCGGAAACAACGGGCGCTGAGCATATTCTTGCCAAACACTTCGCAACTCCTGAACTCTCAGAGCAATTTCTTAAGATTCATAAAGACTATATGGATCTCATCGAGTCCAAGGGTGCTGATCTTTTGGGAACTCAGCCGACTCAAGGTAATATTGCCGGTGGTTTAACGACGATCGAGGAAAAAGCACTGGGCAATATCACAAAAGCAGGAAAAACCCCGATCATCGGAGTACTTGCTCCCTGTGAAGAGCCGACCGTACCGGGACGCTACTTCATGGATAGTTCCTCAGCGGCAGCTGAGTGCGTCACGGTTATGATGGCTGCTGGCGCAACCTTGCACATCTTTATCACAGGACAAGGTAATATCGTTGGCAATCCCATCGAGCCCGTGATCAAGATGTCCGCTAATCCGAATACATGCACCAATATGTCTGAGCATATCGATGTGAACATTAGTGGGGTACTGTCTCGTGAAATCAACATGGAACAAGCAGCTGATAAAGTGATGGAGTGTATCGTCAAAACTGCACGTGGTCGCTTGACGGATGCCGAAGCCTTGAACCATAAAGAATTTGTTCTGACTCGTTTATACCCAAGCGCGTAAATGATGCTTTCCATTTCATTCGCTGTGGCTCAAATACTCACTGTTTAAGTTCTGGGGGTTTAAGATTTAATGGAGTAATTATTAAATCTTAAACCCCTTTCTCATGGATAGTCATATTCTTAGAAAAGCAAGTCAATAAAACCTACATATGGGAAAGGAAGGGAAGGGATGAGATGAGTCAACGGTACTCTCCTCAAACGCTGGAAGACTTTTGTCAAGCCCTCTTGATGGCGACTAGGGTCCCTGAGGATGAAGCAAAGATCGTTTCCTCTGTTCTTGTGGATACGAGCTTGGATGGGATTGATACGCATGGAATCAGTCGGTTGCCTATTTATCTATCTCGCTTGATGAATGGGCGCATTAATCCCAAGCCATTGATTCAAAGGAAAATGAACGGTGCAGTCGCCAGTGTGGATGGAGATAACGGCCTGGGTCAACTGGTTGCTTATCGCTCTATGGAAGTGGCGATGGACTTAGCTAAGGAGTTCGGGATCGGTTTCGTCACGGTTAAAAACAGCAATCACTTTGGAGCGGCTTCGACGTATTGCAAAATGGCTGCCAATCAGCAAATGATTGGACAAGCCTATACGAATTCACCCAGTGGTATTCCCCCATGGGGAGGGATAAGTCCTTATTTTGGAACTAATCCCATTTCCTATGGATTCCCCAATGGAGAAGAGCCGGTTATCGTCGATATGTCTTCTTCAACGGTTGCCCGTGGAAATATTATTCTCGCGGCGAAGGAAGGTCGTTCTATACCTGAGGGATGGGCTATCGATAAGGAAGGAAAACCGACGACGGATGCCACAGCAGCGCTGCAAGGTGCAGTTTTACCGGTCGGTGGGGCGAAAGGCTATGCTTTAGCATTGGCAGTCGAAATCATGTCAGGGATCATTAGCGGCTCTGCTTATGGAACTAATGTGGGATGGATTTATGATGATGCTCTTGATCCGGTGAATATTGGACATAGCTTTTTCGCGCTGGATATCTCTCGACTCATGCCTGTGGCGGACTATACTCAAAGAATGAGTGACATGATCGGGGAAATTAAAAAAATCCCGAGGGCTGAGGAAGTCGATGCCATCCGGATTCCAGGTGAACGGCGTCAGTCCATTGCCGAGGAACGCCAAAAGAATGGAATCCCTGTCAATGATGGATTGCTTCAAGAACTCAATGAACTCGCTGGAAAATTCGACCTTCCATTCTTGAATAAATAAAACAATCCAAAAGGAGGAGTGTAAATTGTCGTTCAAAGTGGCTTTGGTAGTTGATCCTGATAGGGACAATGTAGCCACAATTCTCCGCAAAAGGGTTGAAATTGGCGAGACCCTTGTGTTTTCAGTAGGAGAAAAAGAGTTTCAAATCGCTGTCAGGTCTGATATTCCATACGGTCATAAGCTTGCCATCAGTCCCATAAAAACAGGGGAGGCAGTCATAAAATATGGGACAGTGATTGGAAAAGCTACAGTAAATATCGAAATTGGCGAACACGTTCACGTTCATAATATTGATAGTTTCCGTGGACGAGGAGACTTAGTTAAGGAGAAGGGAGTTGTCCAAAATGGCGAACTTTAGAGGATACATTCGACCGGACGGCTCTGTAGGTGTTCGAAATTATATTTTAATTCTCTCTGCGACTATTTATGCCAATAGTGTTGTCGAAAGAATAGCCAACTCGATTTTAGGTGCTGTACCGGTAACTCATCATTTGGGTCGAGCCCAAACAAAATCAGATAGTAAGCAGACCTTTGAGATTTTATGCTCCATGGGGAAACATCCGAATGTTGGTGGAGTAGTTATAGTTGACCACTTTAGAGAAGACCTTTGTAATGTTGACGATATTGGCCATGAAATTTCTAAAACAGGTAAACTGGTAGCTACCGTTAATATAAGGGACAGCGGTGGAGCAGTAAAGGCAGTTGCCGAAGGCACTCTTAAAGCTATGGAAATAACTCGCCAGATTTCTACATGCAAAAGAGAAGAAGTTTCGATTTCAGAGTTTCTCTTCGGATTAAACTGCGGAACTTCGGATACAACATCGGGATTATCGTCAAATCCGGCTTTAGGTTTTTGCTCGGATCGTATCATCCGAGCAGGGGGAAGGTCTATTCTTGCCGAACTGCCAGAACTTATGGGGGCTGAGGAGTGGTTGGCTTCAAAAGCAGTTAATGCAGATGTAGCGGACAGAATTTGGCATCAAATTCGCGGTTACGAGGAGCGTATTTTAGCCACAGGGGAAGATATACGGGGTTCTCAGCCTACTGCAGATAATATACTGGGCGGATTAAGCACAATCGAGGAAAAGTCGCTGGGAGGTGCCAAGAAAAGCGGTTTCGCTTTAATTCAAGATGTTATTGGTCTTGGTGAAACTCCAGGAAAAACTCCAGGAGTCTATCTCATGTATACCCCCGGACATGGCAGTGAATCCATTACAGCCATTGCTGCGGCGGGTGCCCAAGCTCTTGTTTTCTCTACCGGTGGCGGGCATACGATTGCTCATCCCATTATGCCTACAATCAAAGTGACTGGTAATGCCACCTCTTATGGTTTGATGGAGGACACTGTTGATATCGATCTATCCGGGATTCTAGAAGGAGATCTTTCATTGGAAGCGGCCGGGGACCTGATTTATGATGAACTTGTAGAGGTGCTCTCAGGCAAACTTACAAAAAGTGAGATTCTGAAGGAAGCGACAGGCTTTGCTATACACAGAGTTGGGTTAAGCATCTAAATTGATCCTGTAAATATAAATTAAGTAGGGGGAAGAATAATGAAAAAAAATCTTCGTAAATTTGTAGTCTTAGCAGCCGTTTCATTATTGTCATTAGGACTTATAGGGTGCGGAGCACAATCTAGTTCTCCTGAAACCGAAAAAAAGCAAATCGTCTTAAAAGTTGGACACGTGATGCCTGACAGTCACCACTTCCAGAAAGGATTAGAAAAGTTTGCGGAACTTGCTGCTCAGAAAACAAATAACCAAGTTAAGGTTGAGATTTTCGCTAGTGGTGCTCTAGGCGGTACACGCGAAAGGGTTGAGGCTGTTAAAGCGGGTACTGGGGATATGGAATTAAGTGGTACAACTCAATTGGCAGCCTTTATTCCTCAATATTACGTTATGGACATGCCCTTCTTATTTAAGAGCTATGAGCATGTCGATGCAGTGCTTGATGGTAAAATTGGAAAAGATATGGCTATATTGGCTGAGAAGCAAGGTTTTAAGGTTCTAGGTTGGGCAGAAAACGGATTCCGTGATGTTTTCAATAAATACCGTCCTGTTAACACTATTGAAGATCTCAAGGGTTTAAAACTAAGAGTATTTCCTAACCAAGTGTATGTAGGTACTTTCAAGGCACTTGGAGCAATGCCCATGACAACTGACTGGGGTGAACTCTATACAGCTCTTTCCCAAGGGAGTGTTGATGGAGCTGAAGCTGCAGAAGCTCACTTCATGACTGGCAAGTTCTACGAAGCTAACCAAAAGTATTTCTCTTTGACTAAGCACATGTATGTGCCAATGGCCCTTATTATGAATCTCGACAAATACAACAAACTTCCAGCTGATGTTCAAAAAGCAGTATTAGAAGCAGCCGATGAAGCGACTAAATTTCAGCGTAAGCTAGCTCGTGAAGAGTCCATTAAATATCAACAAGAGATGGAGACTAAGGGAGTAAAAGTCAATGAAGTTGCTAACTTCGAACCCTTCATTAAAGCTACTGCTTCTGTCTACACCGAGTGGGAGCCGAAAATCGGTAAAGACTTAGTCGATGCTGTCCGTAATGCTGATCCCAATAAGAAATAAGCTTTTAGTTTCTAACTAGGCCAGATATGCTTGCGACGGGGTAAAAACCTCGTCGCGTTTTATAAAACCTGGAGGTGCATAAGTTTGACAGTGTTAAGCAGGTTTTCTGATTGGTTATTTAGTGCTATAAAAGTTCTTCTTTTCGCCATAATCTTGGTTATGACAATCGCGGGCTTTCTACAGGTTGCTACCCGTTATCTTTTATCTACGCCCCTACCCTGGTCTGAAGAATTAACCCGTTATTTATTCGTGTGGCTAACATTTTTTGGCAGTGCTGCTGCTGTCAAAAAAAAAGCTCATATCAATATGGAATTAATGTTAGATAAGCTGCCTCCGACTGGTAAGAAGATTATTCAACTAATTGCTGATGCAGCCTTCTTGGGTTTAAGTATATTCATAACTGTGTATGGTCTTAAACTGTCAATCCAGAATTGGACACAAAAATCTGATGCAATGGGAATTCCAATGACTCTACCTTATTTGGCAATTCCTATTGGTGGGTTTATAATGGCATTTTTTATCTTTGAAATTATGCTGAGTCGAGTGGCCAAACAGCATAATTAAGGATGTCAACTTAAATACAGGAGGCTTACAAGTATGTTAACTGCGTTACTAATAATTTTTGTATTGGGTCTTGCTATTGGCGTTCCTGTAGCTGTGGCATTAATCCTGGGGGCTATGGGTGGGTTGGCTATTTCCGGAGTACCTCTAATGATAGTACCTCAGAAAATGTTCTCTGCAGTCGATGCATACTCTTTGCTAGCAATTCCGTTTTTTATATTGGCTGGTGCGCTTATGCAAACGGGTGGTATGGGACAAAGACTCGTTCGTTTAGCTTCAGCTTTGGTTGGAACATTGCCCGGCGGGTTAGCAATGGTTTCCGTCGTTGCGAGTATGTTCTTTGGTGCCTTGACAGGCTCCGCTCCCGCTACCACAGCGGCAGTTGGGGGAATTACAATCCCTGAAATGAATAAGAAAGGTTACGATCCCCGTTTTTCTGCTTCCCTTTTAGCAAGTGCAGGAATTCTTGGAGTACTTATTCCTCCAAGCATTCCACTGGTTCTATACGGAGTAGCAACGAATACTTCAATCGCCAAACTTTTTGCTGCGGGAGTAATGCCTGGAGTAATTTTAGGTCTTGTCCTAATGGGCTACTCTTACTATACTTCGGTAAAGAACGGCTATAAAGGAGAAGGACGGATAGCTGTTAAAGAGTTGTGGAGTGCCTTCAAAGAGTCTTTGTTAGCCTTACTAATGCCAGTCATTATATTAGGAGGTATCTACGGAGGGTTCTTCACTCCTACGGAAGCTGCTGTAATAGCATCAGTTTACGCTTTTATCATTGGCGGATTGGTATATCGGGAAATTAAGTTGAAAGACCTTCCGGCCATTGGATATTCAGTCGCGGAAAGTACGGCAACTATCATGTTAGTCGTAGCCGCAGCCACTCTTTTTGGTTGGTTAATGACAAATGAGGGAATTCCAGTCATCCTCACTAAAGGTATTCTTAATATTTCCAGTAATCCATTTTTGATTTTGTTGCTGCTAAACATTGTTTTCTTAGTGACAGGTATGTTTATGAATCAAGGGCCAGCAATCCTGATTTTAGCGCCAATAGTATTGCCGATTATCACAAAACTTGGCGTAGACCCAATCTTCTACGGAGCGATTATGACAATGGTTTTAAGTCTTGGACAAGTAACACCACCGGTTGCTCTATCTCTGTTTGTATCCAGTAAGATAGTTAATATCCCGGTCGAAAAGATAGTCCCAACATTAATGCCCATGTTAATAGCCATGGTTATAGCTGCTTTGATTCTGACTTACCTACCAAGAGTGGTCATGTTTGTGCCAAATTTATTTGGAATGTAGCATAACTGAAGTCTAATATTTCCTTCTTAAGGTGTAAAAGAAGCATAGTTTGAGTGTTGGGGTGCAGGATGTATATTCTGCACCTTGTTGTGCGCCGGGCAGTTCTATTTGTATTGGAGGATTAAAGTTCCTCTGTGCGCCGATTCCATTCGGAAGCACTAGCTAACAGACAGGGCGTCGTCCGTGAGGAGGGGTCCGGAGGGTCTGAAGGCAAACTGTGGAACGGAGCGAAAGCGAACCGATGCAGGCTGGTTTGGTGGGTAACTTTGCAAGATGTGAGAAAGCCCGATAAATGGAAATAGCCAAATTAGTTAAGACGGTCGAGTTCACAGGGAGGCAAGTAGGATGACC
>LADV01000043.1 GCA_000961805.1 Peptococcaceae bacterium BRH_c23
TACCAAGGGTTTCAGGCATCGGTCATACCGGTGCCTTTTCTTATTTTGTTATGCTTTGTTATCTCTTATTACCCTCGTTGCATTAACGGTTGCATTACTTTTGTTTCCCTTGCCTGGTCCATCTCAATACATCTTCCGTAATTATTCATCGGTTACTGAATCATAAATTATAATCATCAACTAATTGATAATTTTTACTGTTCTTTTCAACTAATTCTAATAGGCATAGGGGAAATGAATACTTTTTTCTTCCCAATCGCGCATTTACAACAATACCGTATAAATCAAAGATACCTTCAATATCCGTAACTTTAATAATGTCACCTACTTCCAAAGGGCCAGGATCATCAATAATTTCGGCCGAAAATGGAAACTGGAGGTTTTCCTCAAGATATTCGCACCAAGCATCCTCAATTTTCGAGTCATCCTTGCCACCACAACGTATAATAAATTCGTTAACTCGTCTTTCCTGCTCGTTATAATTATTTTCGGAACGCTTTATTTCTATTGACCTCAAATTGTCTGGTTCTTTTTCATCTTTTTGTAGCTTTATTATACCTTCATCCTCATAGTACGCATAATATAAATCGCATAAACCATCCGAAAACCCCCAACCAATACCGTCACTAGCCTCCATGATCTTCCTAAATCTGTCCTGGAATTGTTGATTAAGATTTTCCTCAAAAACAAACTTTAAGGCTTTTTCGTACATACCCTCTATATTATTGTAAAATTTTTGGTCAATATCACCATACTCATCGGTAAACTCAACTCCGTTTTCCGCATATGAAATCATTAATTCTGCTATGTTCTCTGGTGACCGTGAAATCTTCCTAAAGTCCTCCAAAGCCTTTTTCATTACTGAGTAACGCAATTTCCCGAGTCCTCTGTCCTGGAAAAATTCATCCTCGATAATTTTATTGTACTTTTCTAGAATATCCTTTTCACCCGCAGGATCTAACTTGACTTTGTAATATTCTTTTACAGCCGGAAAGAGTTTAAATAGCTCTGTGATTTCTCCTTTTAATTGAACTTCATTGAGGCTTGCCAAAAACTTCTTAAGCTCCGTAACCTTTACCTCACCCATTCTGTATGCTCCTCCCGCCAACGCTGTTAATTTATTGCAATAACTTCATAATTCTTATTATAACACCCAATCCAAGCCCCAGATATAAACAGGCACCGAACCTAAAAGCTTCAGCGCTTAGTCCAATAATTCTAATATTTTTTCTCACAAATTCACCTTGACCTGAGTTAGTATGCAACTGCTAACCGCTTGCACGGTTAATTGGCTATCGTCTCATAGTATCGGTATTTTCAGAAGGTGCAACGATTTGAGAAGATTTTGACAAGATTATTCGCTCTGTATTGTATCCTAATTAAAGCAAATCCCGAAACGATTCACTGCCAATAGGGTATTGGCATTTACTTTAGTTAGGCAACAATTTCTAGGCCAATGTATATTGTTCCTTTCCTTGGTACATATTGTCTTGGCAATGGGTACACATTGTCTAAAATCTTTTTCCGAAAGTAAAAAGCACCTGCTTTTATTGAAGCAAATGCTCATATGACGTAATCGCCCTACAACTCGTTTAATTTGTTAAATTCATACTCTGTAAGTTAGTGATAATATGCGCTTAGAGTTAAAACATTTGATTTTGCCGAGGGTGACGAACCAGGAATATTTCAATATCATCTTTTGTAATACGATAAAAAACCTTATATGGCTCAGATTTTCCAACAGATATGAGCAGCATTCTTAAATTAACGGGGTAACCTTTAAGTACAACAGCTTTTCCTGGGACATATACGGAAAAGTCCTGTCCTTGGAAATAATTATTGATGTGCCCCCTTAAAAATGATGCTATAGGTGTAAGTTCTATTTCTCTTCTCCATTTATCAAGAAATATTAGTGAATCAACTGCCGATCTTCTCCAATGTATTCTCATGCTTCTCTAGAAAAACCCAAAATTATGTCTATTTCTAAATCAGAAAGGATTGGGTTTTCTCCTTCCAAAGCTTCTACTAACAGTTGTTCTTCTTCGGTATCAGTCACCTCATAAACATTAGCATCATTGTATTGTTCAACTTCGAATAATAAAAACTTTCGGTTACCAATTTCGATATATAATGAACCTGAATTGACCGCTTCTAGAACATCTTTATTTTGAATTTTAATTGCCTTCATAATCACTCCTAAACAAAGGATATATCTAATTATACCATGATTTATAAAAACGAACCTATTTATTTAACTGGTTAATATAGAAACAAAATTGCTGTTATTCGTTTCTGATACGACTATTTTCATCCTTATATTCCTAAATTATTTTGACAATAAACCAAACGGCTCCTAATTATAAGTCCAATACCTGACACAGAGCAGGCTTTAACCTGCCAGAAGCTTCCTTCCTCCCGAAAAAAGGGGGAAAGCGGAGATTAACCCCGCAGTCCCACTCACTCAACAACCTCGCAGCGCTCACTACGCGCCCGGGCTTGCGCACCTTCTTTAGCTCTACTTTCCACAGCATCTTTTGTACTTATTGCCACTACCGCATGGACAAGGATCATTCCTGCCAACTTTACCTTTTTCTTTACCAACACTTACCAAGCCAGAACTTAGGCAGTATTTGCGGCGTTGACAATTGCATCAACGGATATTTTTGTTATATCGTTTCGGATTATTTCCAGTGGCATAAGTGGGGATTCTCCTTTCAAAGGATTACTAGGTATCACATACTTCTAACGCTACTTTCAGCTTGTCAAAATGTGTAATGCGCCAATCAAAGAAGGGCGGCTGCCCGCCACCCTAGAGCAACTGACGGCGCACTAAGCCAACTTCCAGTCTTTCAACTCCATCTCGTAGCCCCAGACTTGACCATGTAAAGGATAGGGACCTTTCTCGGATACTCTATCGACATAAGTAATCGGCAGTGGGTTTAAAAGGCGAAGTACATCTTTGATCCGACGGATATAGATCCTTTCAAATCCCTTAAGGGCTGTTCCCCAAGCTACAATTATTTTGCTCACTTCTCCTGCAGCCTGTTGAATGAATTCATCATTCCGGATTCCTTTGATCCGTTGTTCCCCACCTTTGTTCTTACAGAGTTCTACTAGGTCATCCGCATTGGTTGTTCGGTATAAGAAACTACCTGTTTTTCTTGATGCTCCCCCCGTTTACTGATGCTGCAATTCCACCGCGCTTTGAATCTCACCGGCGTTGTGATTATAATCCTCGGGAGACGATTTGATGAATTTCTTTAAAACCTTTTCTTATTTCGGGTAAACTAAATCCTTCCAGCCCTCGTAAATCATAACCATTGCTAAAGTATCCAACTCACAATACTTCAACAATGCTTTCTCTATTTCCGTACGTTCATATTCCGACATCTCTTCGAATTGCATTCGAGCATAAGCTGTTAACGCAGCCCCTCCATCACGCAACTCATCACTATCGCTCAACACTGCGAAGTCTTTTTCTGAAATATCCTGAAACATATTAGGCAATAGTTTATAGGGATCAAGGACCCTGTCTTCGACATACTCAATCCATTTCCAGTTTCGATAATTCAAACTTGGGATACCACCATCGGCGCCATAAATAGGGTTGGCGTATTTTTCTTGTAGGAATCGTGAACTATTCAGAATCGCTGGCAAAACCTGCTTAATGGAATTCGAGCCCTTCGTGGCGGGATCATAATAATATCGTTTGACAAGTTCGCACATATCGATCATATTGCGGGGCCCTGCCACCCACTCTTTACTCTTTTTTACTGGAGTTGTAATGGTGCGAATAAAGTTACAGAGTTCCTCCCTGTCTGGTATATCCTCTTGGTCTTCCCCCAATTGCCGATAAATCATATTTAAGTACGTGTTTTCATGCGCAGCATATCGGAAAATGCTCCCTTGATCCTGGTCCAATTCGTTTTTCAGACTTCTGAGAAAACCATAGTTGGGGAATACCCCTGGTGCGGTGTTAAGATATTGTCCGCGATGTTCAATCCGCCCGTCTTTTTGCACGACATGGTGGGAAAACTGAAAGGCAATTCCTTCATAAGGACGTCTCCCTTTATTGAAGGGAATCGCAACCATGGAGGTTTCAAAATCTATGAAATGTAGCGGATAAACCCACGCACTCATCTCACGGTATAGATTTTCTGAATCGATCCAATGAGTCGCGTCATGGCTTTGAGCTTTTGTTACTTGCAGCCATTGCCTAGCACTAGAGGATATACCCAGATTGTCATCATCTTTTGGTGAAATATCTTCTTTGCAAATGTCCGATAGTTTGATGCGTCCTTCATTTAGACATAGGTCCTTTTTTCGAAAATTCCAGATTTCGAACATGGTTGAATCCTTGAAATCCTCGTCGGACCAGTTCAGACCTTCCTTCCAGCACTCATGAAAGCCGCTTTTCATGCCTACCTCCCTCTCTTGGTCAGTCGCTTTGAACTCGCAATGAACGCAGCAAGTAGAAGGCAGCGAAACTATTTTTTCGTCTCTGACATAGTAGTTAGCCAATAAATTCACATGTTCAACAAAACTAATTGGTTTCGGACCGACAATGACCTCTTCGGAATAGATTAAGTCACAACTGTCATCGACCTTGACCTTGACCAGAATCTGTTCGGAGAGATCTTCCTCAGATAGAGTTTGAGCTACCAAAACACTTTTTCTCCCGTTTTTATTTTTGGTGATTTTGAATTTCTGATTAAGCCCGTCCGCAGGACATAGGGCATTTTTATTGGCCATCATCAGATATGCAGAAACGGCATACGCTGGAAAGGCAGATCGGATGACATGTTTCTGAAAAGCAACATCTTCTAGATAGGGTTTCCATGATGAGGTAATCGACCTGTTTTTAGTCAGAAAAGCTTCTTCAGAATCCGTGTCAACCGATTTCGCTTTGACCTCTACTAACTCGATGTGGTTCTTATTCTTGATTAGAATATCAACTCGGATGAAAAGCGTTTCAAAGCGAACAGCCGCTTCATAGATGATAACCTGATCATTCTTCAGCAAGTCATTTGTCTGACGTAGTGCCTCGTCATAATCCAGTGTCTTAATATCATGCCCGCCAGGAAAATAGCACTTGGCCAATTCTCCGACTTGGAATCCTCCATCAGCCAAAGCGAGCAGAAACGTATCCTCTAGATTTTGATTAGCGTATTCGGATTTCCCCGTATAATAAAGTTTTGTTGGACATTCTAATCCCAATTTATATCGGGATTTGGTCAAGTATCTGGATCGCATAAATCAACCCCTCCCTCATCACCACTATTCCAAAAGGCGAAAACAAATCGTTGTTACAATCAGGCTCACAGCTTTGAATTCCAATACTCTACATAGGCTTTATACCCTCGCACATCAGCAAAATAGGCTACAAGCTGCTCTCCTTTAAGCTTATATGAATTCAAGAACTCCACGTCATTACGGCAAGCTTTTTCGATTCGATGGTTTCCATCGATTATTTCAAACACACCTGGTCGGATTTCTGCCTGTAATATCGGCTTAGTTATATCCACCTTTGGCAGATGATCCTCGTTTACAGAACCACGAATATGTCTCTTGAACCACTCACTAACCTTGATCAACTCTATTTCAGCTTCAAGTTTCCCTGCTGTGATATGTTCTAATATCTTTGAAATATTAAAGTTAAAAATTCCATTAGGATATATTTCATCGCCTACATTCGTTGGAATTGGATTGTAATTTTTATCAAGCTTGAGCTTTCGGCTCTTATTCATCCTCAACAAGCCTCGCTACGTTCAGACCACATTTCTTACATTTGCCCTTAAGTAGGACGCCAAATATTCCGTCATCATGCAAAGAGTACTTGATAATAGTAGTTACTCCGCAAGCTGAACAGAATACATTGTTTTCTATAAGTTCCTGTATATTTCGGGGTAGCTTTGCCCATTTCTGAGCTGCTTTGAATCTAGTACTGACATTACGCCACCTCTTTCCCTTTCAATACGCTCTTAGTGGATCTGTTGAAAATCTTAAATATACGATATCACGACCATAGTAGTTCATTTCTGGGTAGCTCTATTATCTACAATCATAAATAGTACTTTACTGTCAGTTTTGTCGACTTCCCTTTGGGCGGCGCAAAAATAATATCATA
>LADV01000250.1 GCA_000961805.1 Peptococcaceae bacterium BRH_c23
TTGTCTGCGTCCAGTAAACCTTATACTTTTTGTTCACGCTCAAACACCTCAGTTTTTTTGCGCAAATAGTCTAGGCCTGCCTGCTGTTCAAACACTCTATCAGATTTCCGATCATCGCGGCTTTGCTGAATTTGATGAAATAAATTAGCATCTTCAGCTAAAGATTTGATGTCTAAGCTATCAACGATCTGCTCTTCAATCCAAACGTTGACATCAAATTCATCTTCAATGACTTGAATAAGGTCGGATATATCCAGCATTTCCTTGTGTTTGAATTTATCAAATAGCTGATTTGGTGTAATGTACTTCAAGAAAATCACCTTCCTTTACATTAACATTATACAGTAAGAGGAAAGCTATTTCACGTAAAATCTTTGCTCGGGTCGGAAAATGGGACCGGTGCCTAATGGGACCGGTGCCTGACACCAACTTATAACTTATCAACTTATTGTTTAGCTTGTGAAAAGTATACTCGCCTCGCTCCGGGCTTGGTAGGGGACTGGTTAGTGCGACACGTTTCTAGGTCTACTCGCCGGAACGGTTCCCGGTGGTCCCCGTTCCAGAAAGGGCCCTGGAACTTTTGTTTTCCTGGAAAATTCGGCAATACTTAACGTAACATCACTTATAGGACTCAATTCGAGCATGAAGTAATGCTCGCGCTAACCGTCATACAATTCTGAAGAATACCTGGAGGCCTGTTTAACAGGCATTCCAGGTATTCTTCAATGTGACACAAGAAGATTGTGTCACATTAAGAAAGAGAGTCAATATTTTAGCTGATGATGAAAGAAGAGGTGGAATAATCACTCTGCCAATGGTAAAATATAACTAAATAAAATATGGGGAAGGAATGAAAAATTATGGCTATAAAAAAGCTCGTGCGATTTGACTGGGCTATGAAATATATACTGCGTAACAAGGCTAATTTTGATGTACTTGAAGCGTTTATTTCCAACTTGTTAAGAGAAACAATCGTTATAGAAAATATTTTAGAAAGCGAAAGTAATCGAGAAGCTGAAAATAGAAAATTTAACCGGGTTGACTTAAAGTGCAAAGATTCACAAGGGAAACAAATTATTATTGAAATACAAAACCAACGAGAGGCAGATTACCTTCAACGATTGCTTTGGGGTACGTCAAAGGCAGTTGTGGAAGGTTTGGAGCTGGGGAAGGGCTATAGCGAAGTTGTGAAAGTTATATCTATCAGTATTCTGTATCATACCATGCGAGTGGATGAAAAAGAGAACACGGATTTTATATATTATGGTACAACAGAGCTGATTGGGCTTCATACGAAAAAACCGCTTATTCTGCACGAATCTAAAGCGAAACAGATAGAAACACCTGTCGTTACCAGCAAAAATGTATTTCCAGAATACTACATGATTTATGTTGAAAAATTTGAAGATATGATAAATGAGGCTATTGACGAATGGGTATATTTCTTCAAGCATGGTGCAATACGTGAGGACTTTAAGTCACCAGGAATCCTGCTGGCGGCTAAGAAGCTGGACTATCTAATGATGAGCGAGGAAGAACGACGGGGATATGACGACTATCTTGCTTACCTAGGGCAGGAGTTGGGGATATTAGAAACTGCAAAAGAAGAAGGCAGAGAAGAAGGCAGAGTACTGACAGCCAAGGCGGCTTTAAAGAAAGGGTTAGAGGTCGAACTCATCGCAGAAATAACTGGACTCCCTCTAGAAGAGATCCTGAAATTGCAAAGCGATATCATTCCCTGATCGACCGGGGGACCGGTGTTGCGCCAGCAGGAGCTTCCCGATAGGGTCAAAAGGGAACCCGGTGCCTGACACCAACTAAGGGAACCCGGTGCCTGACACCAACTTATCAACTTATTGTTTAGCTTGTGAAAAGTATACTCGCCTCGCTCCGGGCTCGGTAGTGCTCGGGTCGGAAAAGGCCTTCGAAGTTCGTCTTCGGGGGTCGTCTTTTCCTCCCCAAGGGGACTGTGCGTTGCGGAACCCGGTGCCTGACACCAACTTATTATTCGCCGGTTCAGGGCGCTTTGCCAAGGGTCGCTGATCTGCTACAGGAGCCCCGTTCTCAATGTCGTAAACTTAATATGTAATAAAAAGGGAATGACAAAAAAGTAAAAATATTTTCTGGAATAATTACAATAAATATAAAAATGCACTTGACAAGTGCTGACTATCCCCATAATCGAATTGGATACCATTATTTGGTATATCAATTTGAGATGGGTGACGCCGATGAAAAGAAATGGGTTATTCCTAGAATGTAGCCGACTTATTTATGAAATTATTGAAAACTACGAGTATCTTATTAGTGTAAGAAAAGAACCCAACGATTTTTCGAGGATGGGGAAAATGGGATTTAAGAATATGATCTTGTTTATTTTGAATTTTTCAAGAAAGAGTTTACAGGCTGAATTGAATTCTTTTTTCAAGAACATTCACGGAACAACCGATGGGGTAAGAAAGCAAGCCTTTTCTCAAGGACGACAAAAGATATTACCTGAAGCATTTATTATTCTTCATGAAGAGCTGATTAAGACGGTGTACACTGCAACCGATCTGAAGTTGTACAAAGGATACAGACTTTGCGCAATTGATGGATCAACACTTGAACTACAAAATACTGAAGAATTGAGAAACGTGTTTGGTTATGCGGAAAATGGAAAGGTAGAAATAGCAAGGGCCAGGATATCCGGCCTTTATGATGTAGAAAATAACATCATGATCGATGCGATTATCGACAATTATAAATCGTCAGAGAGAGCCCTCGCCATCAGACATGTAGGAAAGCTTAAAAACTATGGCTTGCAAAACGATCTGATCCTGTTTGATAGAGGCTATCAGTCAAAGGAGCTTATTGCAAAGTTGATTGACAATGACCTTCATTTCGTGATGAGGTGTACCCTAAATTTTTTAAAGAAAGTTAATAATGTGAAGGGAAGCGACGAAGAGATTACATTTAGACATTCGGGTTACGATTATACAATTAGAGTGCTGAAATTTGCTCTTGATGACGGTACGATAGAGACGTTAGTCACGAATGTGTTTGATAAAAGCTTTACTGTAGCTGATTTTAAAGTCTTATATTTTAAGAGATGGGGCATCGAAATAAAATATGATGAACTGAAACAAAGGCTTCAACTTGAAAATTTTGATGGTGTAAAAGAAATAGCCGTTCTGCAAGATTTCTATGCCACCATATTTTTGGCGAATATGACTGCGTTAGCAAAAATACAATCCGATGAAATCATACAAGAAAAGCATGAAGAAAAAGAATTAAAATACACCTATAAAACGAATGTAAATATTATGGTGAGTGAATTAAAAGACGAATTGGTCCTTATCATGATGGAAAAAAACGAAAAGAAACGTAAACGTAGGTATAATAAACTATTGCAGGAAATTGCGAGAAACGTTATTCCCATAAGACCTGATAGGCACAATGAGCGTAACTTTAAAACTACCAGAGACAGATATCCAATGAATGCAAGGCGAGGTTTGTAATAATTAATAGTAGCCTTGATTCCCGTGAAAAATTATACCTACATTAATAAACCCTGATTTTACAGGCATTTTGGTGGTTTTGCAGGTATAAAAATTATACCTGCAAATTGAATTGAGAATCATTATTTTTGTTGACTATTCAGGTACTCAGTTTATCAACCACAGATTACACAGATTACACAGATTACACAGAATAAATACATTTTTACATTTTGGCTCTAAACTATAAATCGCTTGTAACTCAATTGATATTCGCCAAAGCTGATAAAAGGCCGGTTTAATCCTGTAGCATTGAGATAATTGATAATTATCACTTCTTCAATGACTCCCCATCTTCGCCATTTTTCTATACTTAATCCTTCTTAATCTGTGAAATCTGTGTTAATCTGTGGTTTCTCTTATCGTTCCTTTCATGTGTAATCTGTGGTTCCCCATTCAGAATTCCCCAAGGCGTATTTACAGTGTTTCTCCTTGTAGGTATAAAAAAATGCGGAATTTTAGGTAGTAGGTATAACGAAAATCATAAATTGAGATGGCGGTGATAGAACTCAAAAACTATCTGGTATTGGTTGGTAACTTATTGAAAAATTTGCGCCTTATAAGGCTTATTTGAGTGTATGGTTTTTTCGTCAACCTATTATTTTACAATTAAGTTCTGATTTCCCTTAATAGATATATGGTAATTAATTGGTATATTAAATTGATGACATTGGCCCCGTTCTTACACCAGCGTTGCAATGTTCGTACGGATATACCAATTTCTTCACAAGCCAGCTGTTGACGTGCTCCGCTTGCTACGGCTATTTCTACCAGCTTAATAATTATGTCGCGATTCACAGTGCTGGTTAGGCTTCCTCGTCCTTTGGTCCCCAAATCGCATTGATGTTTTTTCTTAGAACTAACAAGGCTGCCGTTTCAGCGAGTGCTGACTCTTTTCGCTGAAGTTCCTTCTTAACTCGCTTTAGTTCCTTTTCAGTTTCTTTTTCTCGCCGTTGTGAAGTGGCTAGTTCCTGAGCAACACCGCCGTTAGCCTGAAGGAACCCGGTGCCTGACACCAACTTATTAGGGGACCGGTGCCTGACACCAACTTATCTGACACCAACTTATCAACTTATTGTTTAGCTTGTGAAAAGGTGGGGACAGGTGCTCGGGTCAGAAAAGGCTGAATATTTCGGTGCGGTAGAACGGCAATCCAAATTCGTCACGAATTTGACCTACACCCAGGCGGGGCATACTTCTTGGGATCCCTATCGGTGACTGCTCCACACAGTAGTTAAGAAAATCAGTAAGACAACCGTTTAATTTATCGGTTGTCCTTGCAGTAAATAAGTGTATGTTATTGAAAAATGTGCTTTATCAGTAGGAAAACGGTAGTGAAGGTCGAATACTGTATTAGTATTTTCAGTGTAGGGTGCCTGACATTAATTATCTGAATAATTGGATAATTGTTTAGCGCTAAATATTGTAACATGTCAATATTGTTGGTGGGGGTTGTGATGGGTAGAAGACCAAGAGCAAAATTTAAGGGAGCAATCTTCCATGTAATAAAGAGAGGAAACACTAGAGAGTACATATTTAGAGCAGAAGAAGATAAAGAATATTTTTTGACGTATTTAGAAGATGCTAACACAGATGGAGTTTTTAATCTGAATCCCTTCAGGGGTTGACTATGTAACTTAATGTGGTTGAGTTACATTCAAGGTAAGGTACAAGAAAACCTCCTGATAGTTTAGGAGGCTTTGCAGAATGTAACTTATATTCTTTTCCAATATATATTTTGACGCTTATGTTTAATGCCATCAACCCAAATGACTGCATTCAGTTCATCGACATCAAATATAAGTATAACTTGATAGAGTCCAAGTCTTGCCCAATAACCTTCCAGCTTTCCGTATGGAATTTGCTTGGCAGTAAGGGTTGGAGTATGAGTTAACCGAGTAAAAGAATCATTGAAAATGCGTTCCTTAACTGCGGGGGGATAAGCTAACATGTTTGCCAGTTCATTTAAACTTGTCTGCGTCCAGTAAACCTTATACTTTTTGTTCACGCTCAAACACCTCAGTTTTTTTGCGCAAATAGTCTAGGCCTGCCTGCTGTTCAAACACTCTATCAGATTTCCGATCATCGCGGCTTTGCTGAATTTGTTGAAATAAAGTAGCATCTTCAGCTAAAGATTTGATGTCTAAGCTATCAACGATTTGCTCTTCAATCCAAACGTTGACATCAAATTCATCTTCAATGACTCGAATAAGGTCGGATATATCCAGCATTTCCTTGTGCTTAAATTTATCATATAGCTGATTTGGTGTAATGTACTTCAAGAAAATCACCTTCCTTTACATTAACATTATACAGTAAGAGGAAAGCTATTTCACGTAAAATCTTTGCTCGGGTCGGAAAATGGGACCGGTGCCTAATGGGACCGGTGCCTGACACCAACTTATAACTTATCAACTTATTGTTTAGCTTGTGAAAACTATACTCACCTCACTCCGGGCTCGGTAGGGGACTGGTTGGTGCGACACGTTTCTGGGTCTACTCGCTGGAACGGTTCCCGGTGGGCCCCGTTCATGCTCGGGTCGGAAAAGGCCTTCGAAGATCGTCTTCGGGGGTCATCTTTTCCTCCCGAAGGGGACTGGTATTGCGTCAGGATAAGTCTGGTAAAGGGGAATGCCGGTGGGCTGAAACCTTTAGAAGGAACCTAGCAGGGAGGAAGTGACCTGCCCGGTAAAGTCTGGTCAACAGCCGGAAGCGAGTCTTGCATATTAGGAAGCGATTCCTGGTGTGAAGCGTAGACAGCAAGTGCAAAAGCTGTGTGATTGAGCCTCGAAAACCCTTTTCGTTGGAGCTTTCGTTTTTACCAGGTCGAGAGCAGTACAAGGGTACCTTATAGACCTAGTGCCATTGTCCGACCGGGGTCGAAGAGCAGAGCAAATGCACAAGAGGTTCCCCAGGAACCTGAGAGAAACGTAATTGTCAAAAACTCTGCACATACCAAAAAACATTAGGAATTGAGATAATTACCTCAAGACTATTTGAGGAGGAATTATCCATGACTCACGAAGAGCAGTCCATCATCAGACGCCAGCAGATAAACGATTACCGTGCATCTGGCCAGACCGCTGCCGCATGGAGCTCAGAAAACAACCTAAGTATCAATACACTCCGGTACTGGTTGACCAAATGCAACCGCGAAGAGATAGCTGACCCTCAGCAGGAAAGCTTTATCGAATTGAAGCAGACATCCATTAAGGAAGTTCCGGTTATTGTTAAGATCGGAGCTGTTTCCATAGAGCTGTATTCTGGCTTTCAAGTGGAGACTCTGCGCGAGGCTATTGCTACTATTCGTTCCATATGAGCATAAACGCTGCCGGCCTCAAAATATTTCTTTCATGCAAGCCCTGCGATATGCGGAAAAGCATCGAAGGTCTTGCGACATTAGTGCAAACGCAACTTCAAATGGATCCATTTGAAAAGTGTCT
This sequence comes from Peptococcaceae bacterium BRH_c23, assembly GCA_000961805.1. The sequence goes on from LADV01000250.1 coordinate 6,983, forward strand.
CTACGTGTTCTGCAACCGAAACTGTGACAAATGTAAAATTCTTCATTGGTCAAATAACGGTTGGTGGTTGTATTATCGAAAACTGAGTCAAGGAGTCTTCCGATGGAAGTTTCACGAAAACAAACTAGTCCTTGAGGTTTCCGAACAGCAGTTTAGGTGGCTTTTGGATGGTTTATCTATGGATCAGCCATCGGCACACAAACCAGTTAA
>LADV01000214.1 GCA_000961805.1 Peptococcaceae bacterium BRH_c23
CACTTGATTTTCCCGGGACAAGAGATTATCGTGCCGGCACAATAGTAGTACAGCACAGGTGTAGGCAAACCATTAGCTGCATCTATGAATAAAAATATAATTACTAAATAATGAAAGGAAAAAAGATGAATACAAACCAAAAGGCCGCAAGAGTTGCCGATATAACTTTACGCCAAGCTGCAATAATTGCAGGACTCGGCTTAATAATCATGACAATAGCTGCTATTTTTGCTGAATTTGCTCGCACCGGTCTTACAGTTTGGGGAAAATCCTTATACCAGATTTCAACTTAACCATTGCGATCTTTACTTTTATTGGGGAATTGGTGCTTATGTTCTGGCTTTTGATTAAGGGCGTAAAGGTTAAATTAGATTAGGAAAATGAATTTGCCGCCAAAGAAAAACTTGAAATCGTTCTTGCGATAGAGAAATCAACACAAAGGATTCCCGCCTGAATTAGCTGGAATCCCTTGTGTTATTTGAAGGTTATCTCCTGGAACAGCAACTTTCAACCACAGAGCTTATTCCTGAAATGTTTAATTTTATTGAACGTTCTTTAATTGGGGACATTCCTCCAACCCTAGAGTAACGCTCCCAAGAGGAGTTGTGTCCCCTAACATAAACTTAGGAAAACTGAGGAGGCAGAGATGAGGAATAAAGTATTAATCAATCGGCGTAATTTCTTAAAAGGTTCTGCCATAATCAGCAGCCTGGCGGTAGCGGGGGGCTTCTGGAGGGCTGCTGAAAACGGGGTGTTCAGTACCGGGAAAGGCCCTGCTTATACGGCCTGGGAAACAAGTTTTAATGGTTTAGAAGGATTAGTAAATGCAGCGATTTTAGCTGCTAATGCCCACAATGCCCAACCCTGGCTTTTCAAATTAGGAAACTCAACGATAGACCTTAAAGCAGATACTGGAAGAAATCTCGGCCCTGTTGACCCTTATTTAAGAGAGATGTATATCAGTTTAGGCTGTGCCCTGGAAAACTTAATCGTTGCAGCAAAGGCACGGCTATTTTCTTACTTCCTATATCCTTGAGTTCACTCATAACATAATCGATAATGTTTTTGATCTGCAATCCATTTCGTTCCAGTACCGCCTTTAACAGGGGCAGTCCGGCATTTGCCTTACCCGCAAAACAAATCAAGAATTTTAAATCCTTGGCTAGGTATGGACCGCCAAAGCCGGGGCCGGGGTTAAGGTAATGACTTAAGAAAACTGCCAGTTTACTTATTTGGACCGAAATGCTACTTCACCTTATCGTTTTTATGATGCTAGTGGTTGCTGCAATTCTTATAGTTGTTGATTCAATCAGTAACTTCCACCATACCAATTTCTCACTACTAACACTCATTAATAATGCCCTGCTGCTTCTGATCATCAAGGAAATTATTTGGACCGTTCTTCGTTTTTTTAAGCAGGAAAAGTTTAGTCTTAGCCCTTTCATATATATAGGGGTAATTTCGAGTGTCCGGGAAATATTATTTTTAGGTATTAAAAATTCCATCGAAAAAAACGTAGGGTTAAACCTTAGCCTTGAGATTCTAATTAACGCTGTTGTTGTCTTCCTATTAGTACTATCCTATTACCTTTTTAAAAAGGCACGGATTTTAGCTGGGCAAGATTCTTAAAAACTGCAACAGTTCCATTACTGGGGGAGGGTACACCCGGTTCAAAGATATTTTAGATATTCCGGTTACATTGGCAAAGAAAGAACTACTAATGTAAAATTTGTATGGGATGAAGTCAACTAAATAGACTATAATGGAGCCGGTTACACGAGCCTAATGGCCACAGAGGCCCGAAATCAAGCTCAACCCCTGCATCAGTTCAATGGTAACCGAACTAGCGAATGCGGCTCAAATGATCGCAGAAAGGGCTTTGTCGGTGGAACGCTTCAAGCTTTAGGGTCAGGTATGGTAGAGATAACCCTGCAGAGCAAACTGCAGGGTTATCTCTATATCAAGGGAATTTCGGCGACTATAGGTTTCTGGAATGCTCAGTGATTTCGCACAATTTAACAGGGTGTTTACACATCGATAATCTGATTTTAACTTTAATGTTGTAATATATATAATTCGATGAGGACTTTGAGTTGTTGAATTTGAAAGGAGATGGATGGCTATATATAGTATCATCAGTCAATAATATTTAACAATAACTTTACATGCCGTTCATTCAGACTTAACATACAACTATTATGATATAGGTAGTTGTTCTTTTAGAATCAAAATTCTTAAAGGAGGGCCTTTATTGGAGGGAGTTATGGTGTGGCCAAAATTTTACTCGTAGAGGACGAGGTTCAAATTCAAGAACTAGTCCAGGTTAACTTAGAAAAAGATGGGTTTACTGTAATAAACGCCTTGAATGGCGAACAAGGATTAGAACTTGCCAGGAGAGATAAACCAGACCTTATTATTCTTGATCTAACGCTACCCCTGATTGATGGATTTGATGTTATCAAAACACTGCGTGCACAGAAGGATACCCAAGCTATTCCAATCATAATTCTAAATGCCAGCGACGATGTAATGGATAAAATTATCGGACTTGAGCTTGGCGCCGACGACTACTTATCTAAGCCTTTTAGTCCTAGAGAATTATCCGCCAGGATAAAGGCTAGACTTAGAGAAGTTCAACGTAAAACTGATACCAAAGATAGCCCACTGAGGTGGGGAGGATTGGAGATCTCGAAAGAAAGCTATACTGTTACCCTAGCTGAAGAACCATTAAATTTAACTGTGAAGGAATTTGAATTACTAGTTCTCTTTGTAACAAATCCTTACCAGGTATTCAGTCGAGAATATCTAATTCAAAAGATCTGGGGTAACCTTTCCGGCACAGGTACCAGAGCACTTGATGTCCATATCAGTCATTTGCGCAATAAATTAAAATCTTTAGGACCAGTTCTCGACTCGGTACGTGGAGTCGGCTACACTTTTGTTCGCAGAGTATAAAGATGGGAAACTTAACTCAAATTTTAGGTTGACATATTTAATGAGAGCAAAATTAATTTTCTCATTAATACCAATCAAAAAATATAAAGTTTGTGGCGTATCAGTGCAACTTTAGATTCATGTAAACTGGAGGTAAATCAGTTTGTCACGTCTTCACAAAAAAATGTCCCAATTTAATTATTTGAACAAAGACAAGGTGATAGTCAACGGTTTAAAGCGAATACGAGACTTAAAATTACCCAAATTTGGACATTTAAATAAATCGAAGTTAATTGTAAACATTTTCAAGAGATTTCATAACTTAAAAATAGCTTTTAAGATTATATCTATAGTACTTTTTATTGCAACTTTTATGGGGGGAATCGGTTACACAGGCTATATTTTCTACCAAGAACAGAATTCTTCAATTAATGAGATGTACGCAAGTTCATTATTATCTGTTAACCTTCTTAACGAAAGCTACGCCGATATCAGATCAATAGAAGCATTATCCTTGGAGATGCTTTTGGCTCCAATTGAAGTAATTCGACAACAAACAATCTTAAATAAAATTCATAAACACGAGAATGCCTTTGATACATATCTTAACTCCTATGCCACCATTGCCCAAAATTCTTACGAAGCACCACGATTAGAAAAATTAAAAGAAGCCATTACTCAGTATAGGGCTGAAAGGCAGAAGGCCTTCGATATTGTTGATCAAGACATATTTGATCAGGCAACTAAATCAGATGCTTACTACTACTATTCAACTAATGCCTTAGTTTATATTGATCAAATACATATAGTACTGGACGATCTTATTGCTTATAACAACAAAGCAGCAACCAAAACCATTGACCAGAACAATCAAGATTTTCGGCAAGCCAGCAGAATTTTATTAATCCTCCCTTTCCTGGCAGTTATCATTGCCCTGACTATAGGAATAATCGTGGCGCGCCTCATTGCCAAGCCTCTGCAAGCCATGATAAAAAGTGTGCAGCAAGTGGCGAGCGGGAATCTCGCTATCGAAGTGCAAAAAAGTCATTCATCTAATGACGAAACAGGGCAACTGGCTGATGCCTTCAATATCATGACGACTAACTTGCGTCATCTTGTAAGCCAAGTATCCCAATCCAGTCGGTTAGTTACAAACTCTGCCGAAGATCTCCAATCTAACACAGCAGAGAACTCAAGTGCTGCAGAACAAATTGTAGCCGCAATGTCTGCAGCTGCCTCTGACACTGAAAAACAAGCGGTTACCATTAATGACGCATCCGTTGCCATCCAACAGGTATCTGCAAGTGCTCAGCAAATCGCAGCTACTAGTAGCCTTGTTGCCGATCTTACTGAGAAAACAGCAATAACAACCAAAAACGGTCAGAAAGCTATAGACAAAGTTGTTAACCAAATGTCCATTATAGGCGAGAGAACGGAGCAGATCCAGAAAACTATTACCAATCTTACTTTGAGTAATGAGCAAATTCGCGATATTATTAAATTTATTCGTGGTCTTGCTGCACAAACCAACTTATTGGCTCTTAATGCTGCAATTGAAGCCGCACGGGCAGGCGAACATGGGCGCAGTTTTACAGTTGTTGCCGCAGAAGTGCGGAAACTAGCTGAACAGTCTCATGAAGCCTCTCAGCAAATTAGTTCATTGATTCATAAGAACCAGGACAATATTAACTCCACCGTTTCAGCAATGAATGCTGCCGCGAATGATGTTCAGGAGGGAATTAATGTTGTTGAGATAGCAGGCCAAGCATTTTCAACAAACCTTGAACACATAGAACAGGTTTCAACACAAGTTAGGGAAATCTCCTCCTCAATTCAGCAAGTTGCCATAGGTAATCAACAGATCGTCGACTCTATCTATAGTATCAGCAGTTTTAGCCAGGTTACTGCAGAACGGGTACAGTCTGTGACAGACACCATTGCGGTACAAGCAACTACCCTAAGCCACATGGCAAGGGAAAGTCAAGACCTAACCGTAATCGCCCAAGAACTACTAACAGCTATACAAGAATTTAAATTATAATGAGGTCATACTTTATACCTATTATTGTGTAATTTTCATGCCACATAAGACAAGCAAAATCCAAAATTCCCTGCAAAACAAAGAAATAGTTACTATCGATTTCTTTGAATTTATAACTCATTCTTGACTGTAAAACACCTTTAATAAATAATGTCCTAAAGTTAAAAAAATTAACCTTAACTTAACACAAACATCTCTGAGACTTTACAAACGTATTATATAATCAAACTGTACTCGATGAATCAAAAATCAAGGAGGAATATCATTGTGTTTTTAACCAAAAGAAAAGTTTTCACAGGGATTATGGCTGGAGTACTAGCATTGGCTCTCGCCGGATGTGGGGCAAAAGCTCCAGCAGCAGACACCAGTAAAACTCCAAGTGAACAACCAAAAGCAGTAGTCAACGAGCCAAGTTCAAAATCAGTATCTTTAACTGGGGCCGGAAGTTCATTTGTAAATCCTCTTATGACACAAATGGTTGACAAGTATCACTCTAAATATTCCCAATTACAAGTTAATTATCAATCTGTGGGCAGCGGTGCAGGTATCAAACAAATTTCCGAACAAACCATTGATTTTGGAGCTACTGATGGTCCGATGACGGATGACCAACTGAGTAAAGCTAAGGGTGGAAAGATTTTGCAAATTCCTCTTTCTTTAGGTGCCGTGGCGGTTGTTTATAATTTGCCGAACGGACCACAAGAGTTGAAGATGAGTTCAGCAAATCTTGCGGATATTTTCTTGGGAAAAATAACCAAGTGGAATGATCCCAAAATTGCAGCAGATAACTCAGGTGTTACCCTTCCAGATAGTGCAATAACTGTCGCTCACCGTTCTGATGGCAGTGGTACATCCTTTATCTTTACAGATTATCTGAGTGAAGTCAGTGCGGATTGGAAATCAAAAGTTGGCAAAGGTACATCACTTAACTGGCCGGTTGGAGTGGGCGGCAAGGGTAATGAAGGTGTCGCTGGTGTTGTTAAACAGACCCCTGGATCGATTGGTTATGTAGAATTGGCTTATGCGCTGCAAAATAAAATTAGTTATGTTACTATGATGAACAAAGACGGAAAATGGGTACTACCCAGCGCGAAAGGGGCTAGCGCTGCAGCAGCTGCTGCTAAGATTCCAGATGATATGAGGGTTTCCATCGTCAATGCTCCAGGGGCGGATGCCTACCCGATCGCTGGATTTGTGTGGGGTTTAGTGTATCAGCAACAAACGGACAAAGATAAAGGGTTGGGTTTAGTTAATTTTATGGAATGGGCTATTCATGAGGGGCAAGATTTAGGCGAACCATTACATTATGCCAAGCTACCTGACAACCTCGTTACTCGGATTGAAGCAATGCTTAAATCCATAACTTTTGAAGGTCAGGCTCTGCTGAAATAGTGATTTAATTAAATAATATACAATTTTAGACACGTAGGTATGGCTCAGCGTATGCTGGGCTTTGCCACGTTATTTTGACAAAGGAGAAGAAAGGGATGGCAAGTAGAACAAAAATAGGTAATATCTCTCTCGGTGATCTAGTTTTACGCTATACTTCCTTTTTAATGGCAGGCTCATTGATCGGAATTATGGCTTGGATTGGAGTGACAATGTTCAGGTCCGCTGGGGAAAGTATTACCAAGTTCGGTCCAGGCTTTATTACAAATAGGGTATGGGACCCCGTCAGGGAAGAGTTCGGAGCACTTACATTTATTTATGGTACTCTGGTTACTTCACTCATTGCTCTAGTCATTGCTGGTCTGATCGGCGTAGGGGTAGCAATATTTCTAAATGAAATTGCCGCTCCCAAAATCAAAGTAACGGTATCTTTTCTGGTAGAATTACTGGCGGCTATTCCGAGCGTAGTTTACGGACTTTGGGGAATATTTATTCTCGCTCCTCTATTACGGAACCATATAGAGCCATGGCTGGGCAAATGGTTTGGCTTTTTACCCATATTTCAGGGGACCCCTTCTGGTCTGGATATGCTGGCCGGAGGTTTAATTTTGGCCATCATGATTTTGCCCACGGTAGCGGCAATTTCCCGTGAAGTTATAGCTACTGTCCCAATTGCCCAAAGGGAGGCCGCCTTAGCTTTAGGGGCCACAAAATGGGAGATGATCCGGATTGCGGTTTTGCCTTATGCCAAGTCAGGGATCTTGGGTGGAATAATGTTAGGCCTAGGCCGGGCCTTGGGAGAAACAATGGCTGTGACCATGGTCATCGGGAACCGACCGGATATCTTACCTTCTCTATTTTCCCCAGCTTATTCAATGGCCAGTGTGATTGCCAATGAGTTTACTGAGGCTACTTACGACCTTTATTTAAGCGCCTTAGTTGAAATTGGACTTATCTTGTTTGCAATCACCTTTTTGCTCAATGCTTTGGCTCGCTTGCTCGTATGGTCAGTAGCACGAGGCCCAAAAGGAGGTCATTTGCATTGATTAATTCGTGGCGTAAAAACTGGAATACAGGTATGATGGGAGTTTTTACATTATCTGCGATCCTTTCCCTGATACCTTTATTTGCAGTATTAGGATATGTAATCTACAATGGCCTTGGCTCACTGAACTGGGATTTCTTTGTGCATTTGCCTAAGGGGTTAGGAATGCCTGGCGGCGGGATGGCTAATGCAATCGTTGGCACCTTAATCCTAGTAGCTCTCGCAAGCCTGGTCGGGGTTCCAATAGGGTTTTTGGCTGCTATCTACTTGGTTGAGTATGACCGTTCAAGTTGGTTTAGTACACTTACTCGCTTTACCACTGATGTTTTAACGGGTGTCCCGTCAATTATTATTGGTATTGTAGTCTATACTGCTATTGTTGTCCCTATGAAGCATTTTTCCGCCTGGGCAGCCGGTATTGCCTTAGGAATTATTATGATTCCGGTTGTCGTCCGCGCTACGGAAGAAATGCTAAAACTTGTACCCCATACCGTTCGAGAAGCAGGTCTAGCCTTAGGTATTCCTAGATGGCGGATTATTATTTCGATTGTTGTGCCAACTTCTGCCAAAGGAATTATCACCGGAATCATGCTGGCCGTGGCCAGAGTGTCGGGCGAAACAGCACCCCTTTTGTTTACTGCTTTAGGAAACAGATATTGGGCTAAGTCATTGAATGAGCCCATAGCTTCCTTGCCGGTACAAATCTACAGTTACGCTGTTTCCCCCTATGAGGACTGGCACCGGCAGGCTTGGGCAGGTGCTTTGGTACTGGTATTTATTGTAGTTATATTAAACTTGGGGACCCGCTATATCTTTAAAGAGCGGCAAAAATAATTGGGAGGAACATTTCATGGGACAAAGTCTTAGTGTTAGAAACTTGGAAGCATGGTACGGTTCACAAAAAACTCTAACGGGAATAGATATGGAGATACCGTCTAATCATGTGACAGCTATTATTGGACCTTCGGGTTGCGGCAAGTCTACCTTTGTTCGCTGTCTGAATCGATTGCACGAAACCTTGCCTGGAGCAAAAATGAAAGGTGAGGTACTCCTTGACGGCTCGAATATATTTGCTCAAGATCAGGTGCAATTGCGTCGCAACATCGGTATGGTATTTCAGAAAGCTAACCCTTTTCCGTCAATGAGCATATTTGATAATGTTATTGCTGGCCTAAAGCTAAATGGGGTGCGTAACAAGGAAAAGCTACGCCAGATCGCAGAAAAAAGCCTCCGCATGGCAGCTCTCTGGGACGAAGTCAGTGAACGACTTGACAATTCAGGCATGAGTTTATCCGGCGGTCAGCAACAGCGTCTTTGCATTGCACGGGCTTTAGCCGTAGAGCCTTCTGTTTTGTTAATGGATGAACCTGCCTCAGCCTTAGACCCGATAGCCACATTGCACATTGAAGAGTTAATCTCAGAACTAAAAAATCAGTATACTATAGTAATAGTCACCCATAATATGCAACAAGCTGCCCGCATAGCAGATTCAACAGCATTTTTTCTCAACGGAGAATTGGTGGAGCACGGCCCTACTTCTGAGATGTTTACAAATCCAAGAGATAAACGTACGGAAGATTACATTTCTGGGCGTTTCGGATAAGAAATTAATGTCAGGGGGGAAAGCCGATGACCACGAGGCAAGCTTTTGATCAGGAGTTGGAAGAACTCAGCAGGAAAATCTTTAATATGGGGATGATGGTACAGGAAAGGGTTGGCTTGGCTATTGTTTCTCTGTCCATACAGGATATGGAACTGGCTAACGAGGTAATTACCGGGGATCTTAAGATCAATGACCTACAGGCGGAAATTGAAGAGAAAAGCATACTTTTGATTGCTAGGCAGCAGCCGATTGCCACTGATTTGCGTAAAATTGTGGCTGGATTTAAAATCGCTATGCACTTAGAACGGATTGGGGATCTAGCTGCGGATATTGCCAAGGTGACAATTCGAATTGGAAATGCTAAGCTTATAAAACCTCTGATCGATATTCCTCAAATGGGTAAGCTTGTTGGCGAAATGATCGTCAAAGGTCTTGATGCTTATGCGCAAGTAAATGCGGAAAAGGCTCAGGAGATGTCCTTAATTGATGAAGAAATTGATCATTTGTATGGGCAAATTTTTCGCGAACTACTTGTCTTTTTGAGGGAAGATTCCAGTATGATTGACCAAGCTACTTATTTGATTCTTGTCGGACGTTTTCTCGAACGTATGGGAGACTATTGTACCAACATAGGGGAAGAAATAGTCTATATAGCTACAGGAAAAAGAACCGATCTGAATTCGTGAATATAGAGATTGCAAAAGATTTACTAAAATAAGGGTGACCCTAAAGGATATATGATATTTTCAAACGAACTATATCAAAAGACATCTATAAAATGAGAGGAGGGCTGAACATGCCAACTCGCCAGAAATTCAGTAATGACTTGGAGGAACTGCGCTTAAATATCTTAGACCTAGGTAATATGGTAGACCAACAAATTAGTCTTGCTGTCGGTTCCTTAATAAATCAAGATATGGAATTAGCCAATACTATTGTAGTCAAGGATCTTGAAATCAACGACTTGCAGGCAATCATTGAAGAAAAATGCATCCTTCTTATTGCAACTCAACAGCCTTTAGCTGGTGATTTACGGAAGGTTGTAGCCGGTTTTAAAGTTTCTATCTACTTAGAAAGAATGGGTGATTTGTCGGTTGACCTTGCAAAGTTAACGATTAGGATAGGGGAAGAACCCTTGATTAAGCCCCTAGTTGACATTCCCCGTATGAGTGCTTTAGTACATGAAATGCTTGACCTAGGCCTTAAAGCATATGTTCAAGATGATTGTCAGAGTGCAGCACAGATGACTCTAATCGATGACGAAATTGACCTGATCTATTCTCAGGTATTTGGAGATTTACGAGCTATCATGATGGAAGATCCCAATAAGGTAACACAGGCAAATTATTTGTTATTTGCCAGTCGCTTTTTAGAGCGTTTAGGGGACTATTGTACAAATATCGGTGAAGAGATTGTGTACATTTGTACTGGTAAAAGAGTAGATCTAAACGAATAAGTCAATTAATAGCATTATCAAAACAAAAAGCAAATCACTATTAGGGCTATTTATAGTGATTTGCTTTTTGCTATGTTTGTACCATTGTTTTACAATGTGATCTAAGCCACATCTTGTGATAATAATTTTTGATAAACTACCCCCAGATGGTTAGGATAAAAAAGACTATATATTGCTGGGGGAATTATCGATATGCAACAGAAGGGATATCAGCTAGATCATTGCCGCCCGAATTGCCCTAAATTAGCTCGTGACTGGACCACGCTCTACCATGCACTTAGCAAGACGCTCAATGACCTGAACTTATTAGAAACCCTTGAAGATAAGTTTCGTCCAGTTCTTCATCATCATCTGCCAAAAATAAGTTTGGCTGGTTGCCCCAATGGGTGTTCACAGCCAAATATTAAAGACTTTGGGATTACTGGCTATGTAACTCCTGCAATTACAAAGGTTCCCTGTTCAGGGTGTAAAATTTGTATTGATACTTGCCTGGAAAAGGCCATAACTTGGCAATCAAACGGGATAACGATCGATAATACTCTTTGCCTTTCCTGTGGGAATTGTCAAAATGTCTGTCCTACAGGAACGCTAACTGCAGGAGAAAGTGGTTGGACATTGCGTCTTGGTGGACGAGTAGGGCGACATCCACAATTTGCCAAGCTGGCTGGGCAAGCCACTACTGATCAGGAAGTAGTGGACTGGATCACGGAAACGATGTTGAGCTATATTAATGAGGGTCGACCACAAGAAAGATTGACGCATTTCTTGAACGATAAGTTCAGCTAAACTTCTGCTGGAGTCAAAAGACCACTTGCAGAGTTTTTTTAAAAAATTTTAATCTAAAGAAGTTCGAGTACGGGAAGCACGTTCGTGAATCCAGGCACGTAAATTCTCAAGATTGGGAACGGTAATATTTTTTTTCTCAATTATGATAATTTTTAGGTCTTTTAATTCTCCTAAAATGCGACTAACTGACTCACGAGCTAGGCTGCACATTGCGGCAAGCTCTGTCGCGGAGAGGGGAATAGTAATTAAGGTTCCGCTTGGAGACGCTTTTCCGTGCACATGCGCTAAAGCAAAAAGCTTAGCCCCCAGGCGCAAACGCGCATCGCCCAGAGATAGATTCCGAATTTGTCGATAGGAACGACGCAAATCTAAAGCAAGTTCTCGGTAGAACACCCAGAGTACTGAAGGATTATTTTCTATGAAACGAGTTAAGGTCTGTCGATCGATTGCCAAAACGTCAGTCTCCTCGATGCAGAGCGCGGCGTGGGGATAGGGTTTTCCATCCAGGATAACTTCAGGAAAGAAAGTAGGGTTACTAAGGATGCGAATAATTTTTTCTGAAAACTCACCCATTAAGTACAAGCGAATTCTACCCGTAACCAGAAAAAAGATCGTATTTCCTTCATCTCCTGCAAAGTATAGATACTGTTTAGGCGCATAGTGACGAATCCGACCGTGGGCTAAGCAAAAACTTATAAGTTCGGATGGCATATTACCCGAAACGAGTTTATGTTCGATAAGTTCTCGAACTTGTTGTTCTTTGGACACGTGACCCCCCCGTTCATAGACTAATAAGTAATCGCTAAGTATTGCTTATTCGTGACAAGAGTATTATAACACGTGTTATACGGCAAGATTAAATTCAATCAGATCTAAGTAACCGATTTTTTCACAGAACCAAGCATAGGTATTTTAGATAAGGAAATGATAAGCTTAGTTTCGAAAATGATCTTGACACGAAAGGTGGTTATTTATGGGCGCTCATAAGAAGGTTTCACGACCAAAATCACCGGTTACTGTAAGAGATCCTCATTTCCAAGAATTTGACACGCATAAAGAACGAAATATTCAAAAACCACTTCCTCGTAAAAATCCTTAAGAAAAGAGTGTGCTCAAAAGCACACTCTTTTTCTACCCAGAATAGAATTTTTACATCTTACCATCCAGTATTTCTATGGTCAAATTCGAAGGTTAGTATGCTCGACTAGAATTTTTATCGAGACAGGGCACCTCTACGAAACAGTCCTTACATTCTTTGACAATGCATTACAGTTGCATTATATGATATATTAATTATTCTCATATTGACTTATTGCGACCTCAGTGCTAGTCTTAATAAGTGAGAAGAATAAGATTATTATAGTTTGTGCAAAAAGTTACGTTCAAAATAATAGGGTGAAAATGCTCTTACTTGCATATGTGAAACAAATCTTATTTCTTTTCTTTTTGACCAGTGATTCTGCTGGAAATTTTAACTTACTTGTGTCTGGCCAGAGTCTATAATATTTGTTCTGGAAAATAATTCCTTCTCACGTTGTATTGGGGGGTGTTATGGGAAAAAAATAGCATGGTTACAAGTATTTAATTAGGTCAGCTTATCGTTCTTAGGCACAGGCGAACTTTAACGGCTATTATTAGCCACATTCTTAAAGAGTAATATTGTTGCAGTAAGGGGGAAACAGTGTGAATATTGTCGTTTTCATCAAACAAACATTTGATACTGAGGCTAAAATCGTACTAGATGCTAACGGTAAAATCGATGCCAATGGGGTAAATTTGATTATTAACCCTTACGATGAATTTGCCATTGAAGAAGGAATTAGACTTAAAGAGAAGTTCGGTGGCGAAGTAACCGTAGTAACTATGGGGGGCGCGCGTGCCCAAGAAGCTATTCGCACCGCATTAGCGATGGGAATAGATAAAGGCGTTTTAGTTAGCGATCCTGCTTTAGATAATACTGATGAATGTGCTAAAGCAGAGATCCTTGCAAAAGCGATTGCCCAAATCCCATATGATGTCATCTTGGTGGGACGTATCGCCATCGATGATGGCGCTAGTCAAATTGCTGTTCGCTTAGCAGAAGCTTTAAAAATACCTTCAGTCAGCAGTGTCCTAAAACTTGAAGTTGCTGGAACTCAAGTGACTGCAACCCGCGAAATAGACGGTGGAACTGAGCTAATTGAAGTTTGCTTACCAGTCGTAATTACTGCTCAAAAAGGTCTAAATGAACCTCGTTATCCTTCCGTTGCAGGGATTATGAAAGCCAAGAAAAAACCTTTAAAAACTATGACCCTTGCTGACCTTGGAATTAACGCTGGAGATTTGTGTTTGAAAATGAATATTGATAAATACAGTTTACCTAGTGCTCGCCAAGGTGGACGAAAACTTGCCGGTGATGCTGCACAAGCTGCAAATGAATTAGCACGACTCTTGCGTGAAGAAGCTAAGGTTCTGTAAAGGGAGGAATTAACATGGCTAAAGGAATTTGGATTATAGTCGAACAACGCAACATGCAAATCCGTAAAGTTTCATTAGAATTACTCAGTCAAGGACGTAAAATTGCGGATGAAACAGGCGAAGCTTTAGTCGCCGTAATTCTCGGACAAGGTATTGATGGACTTGCTCAGACTGTTGCCGAATCTGGAGCTGACAAGGTTATCCTTGTTGATGATGCAAAGTTAGCAGAATATACTACGGGTGCTTATACCTCAGTTCTTAACAAACTGATTAGTAAGCATGAACCTCAGGCAGTCTTAATGGGTAACACTGCTGTTGGAAAGGATCTTGCTCCTCGTCTTGCTCAACGTTTAGGTGTTGGCTTAGCCTCAGATTGCACTGGTATGGAAACTGATGCAACGAACTTCTTGACCTTTAAACGCCCTATTTATGCAGGTAAAGCTTTCGCCCATCTTTCGTCAGCAGTGCGACCAATTCTCGCAACTATCCGCCCCAATACCTTCACTGCCACAGCACCTGAAGCTGGACGTCAGGCTGAAGTTGTTAAAGAAGCAGTAGAAATTGACGCTTCTGACTTAGTTGCCATTCTTAAGGAAGTTGCTATCGCAGCTTCTAAGCGTCCTGAGCTTACAGAGGCAAATGTTATTGTATCTGGTGGACGTGGAATGAAAGGCCCTGAGAATTATGGCATACTCGAAGATCTTGCCGATGTTGTTGGAGCTGCTGTCGGAGCATCACGCGCTGCAGTAGATTCCGGGTGGAAGGAACATAAGTTCCAAGTTGGACAAACAGGAAAAACTGTTGCTCCAACGCTCTATATTGCTTGTGGAATTTCCGGAGCAATACAACACTTGGCAGGCATGGGATCCTCAAAATTCATTGTAGCCGTTAACAAAGACCCGGAAGCTAACATTTTCAATGTGGCTGATTACGGTATTGTCGGTGACCTTTTTGAAGTTGTTCCCTTATTGACAGAAGAGTTTAAGAAACTGGTTAATGAGTGAACTCGTTCAACTAAAGTTGAACATCGAGTCTTCGGTGGGGGACTCTACCCCCACCGAAGCGGAGCCGGGG
>LADV01000004.1 GCA_000961805.1 Peptococcaceae bacterium BRH_c23
CCAAGAGACTGCAACGTATATTCGCCACCAAATGAAGCAAGCTGGAGTTACTACCCCTGTTTTCACGGATAGTGCAATCGGACTTATCCACTCAGAGACAAAGGGAATTCCTCGACTCATTAACACGATTTGTACTCATGCCCTGTATGAGGCTAAGCGAACAGGAAGTGAGGTCATTGAGGACGCTCACATTGGGCGTATTTTAGCGGATACTGAACGGCAACGTGGTACTGCTATGTAAAGGTTATCCACATTATCCCCAATATACACATTGATTAGCATGTGCGTGTTGGGGATTTTTCTTAATTTGCATGTGTTGTCGTTGCAATTCTACAGATCTTGGCATGTTGTCAGTACACTTCTTCCGCCATTGGCAGTGAGATTTACGCCGTCATTTTAGGTGAGAAGCGACAATATGGCTGGATTTCTTTGATTACCATTATCTATTTACTGATAGAGTATTTATTTTTGCAATTAGGAATATACGAACATCATTGGTGGCAGTATTACATGACAGCCCTGGCAATTTTTATCTACCAGGTTATTGCTAAATTATGGTTTGAAAACCTAAATAGAATAAAACATGGATGGTTACGTAGCAGTACGTTCTACTTCGTTGGGTTTGTCATTCTACATTATCCCTAAGAAAGCAATAATGTGATGAGCATGCTGTGGTACGAGTGCCTCAAGTCCTTGCGCCACTAGGTTTCAAGGCACTTGTGCCTATAGAACAACAAACCTGAGAAGAACAAACGCCACACGGCGACTGATAACGATCACTCCTATTCAATATCATTTATCCATTCGTCCGAAGCCATAGGAAAACGTGTTAATTTCTCTTTAAAAATTTGTCGAATCTTCAAAAGCTGTTTCCAAGTCTTAGCCTCAAAAATCAAAACCAGTTCCGGTAAATTTGAAGAAGCTCGAATTAAGCCCCACCCATCATCGAACATTACTCTGGCACCATTAATGTCAATTACTTTATCGCCGTATTCATCTTTGAATTCTTTTACAATACTTTCAACTAGGCCGTATTTTAAAGTATCTGAACAGTGGACTTTAATTTCAGGAGAAGTGATGTATTGCGGAGCTTCCATTAAGATGTCTGCAATCGGTCTATTTACCTTAGAGAGATATTCCACCAACTTTGCTCCAGCTAAAATTGCGTCGTCAAACGAATAGAATTCGTCACCACCGATAAAGATATGGCCGCTGCGTTCACCTGCAAGTTCAGCCTTCTCTTCGTGCATCTTTGATTTAATATACGAGTGACCAGTTTTCCACATAATTGGTTGTCCGCTATGGGTCTCAATATCTTCAACTAGAGCTTGTGTACATTTAACATCGAAAACTATCTTAGCTCCTTTTTTCCTTTCAAGCAATTGCCTCGCTAATAATAAAAGTACTCTATCACTCCAAATATTTTGCCCATTTTGGTCAATGACACCTAGTCTATCCCCATCTCCGTCAAAAGACAAACCAACAGCTGCACTTATATCACGATTTCGAACCATCTGAGCCAGTCGTTCTCTGGCCTTTAAGTCCGAAGGGTTAGGGAAATAATGTGGGTAACTCGAATCGGGATCACAATTTAACTGGAATGTAATACATCCTAATCTCTGAAATACCTCGTAAGCATACAAGCCAGCTCCGCCGTTTCCTGCATCGATCACTAACCTAGGTTTATAATCTGACATCGTTATATTGCTGATCACGTAATCAATATACGCATCTCGGGGAGAAACCTTATTATGAACACCTATTTTTATATTGTCCTCACTGAATTCTTCTCCCAAGATGATATCATAAAGCTCGGTAATTTCATCTGGTACCATCGTTTTCGAATATGAATCACCTAATTTGAAGCCAGACCAACCATTTGGATTGTGACTAGCTGTAATCATCATTACACCTGGTGCCTTGTAATAATATTGAGCGAAATAAGCAACAGGACTAATTGTCATACCCAGATCATATACCTCAAAACCACTTTTAATAAATTCTTCTAAGGCTGCGGTCGAAAAACTTTCAGAGTAATCTCGGTTATCATAACCCAGAACTACGCGATTGACGTTCCGTCGAGTCAAAAATGTAATAAAACCCTTAGTTATTAATTTGACTGTATCTATATTTAGCTCATCATCTGATACGCGCCCCCGTACGTCATATTCTCTAAACATTGTCTTAAATATCTCTTTTTCCAAATCAATCAACACCCCAATCATTTTAGATAATTGAATATCCCAACTAGAAACACTGAATAATAGCTTATTTTAATTAGCCTTCCTCTAATTAAATCTTAAGTTCATCCACATCATGCAACATCCTCCATATTAATTAATTCCATATCACTACTTAGTGTATATGTTTAAGAAACTTCCTAACATTGATTTGAAGACCTAGATTAGGTTGATGATCTCTTACCCTTACCTTTGTCAGAGTCCATCACCGATCGTGTAGAGTAACATCAAAACAATATAGTGCATAACTCTACGACTGTTCATGTGATCTAGCATTTTACTTAATCTACTTGTATAATTTAAAGTGGTATCTGGCATTTATTTTTGGAAAATGCTAAAAACACAACTATATTAATTATTAAGAGGAGATAGTAGAGTGAAAAAGAAGTTTCTTGGTTTGGTAGTCGCAATAAGTCTAATCATGACTATGTTCATTGCTCCAGTCGGGGCAGCTCCGACAAATAACACCTACACGATTGCTTTCCAGCAACAAATTCCCGCTGACTATGATCTAGTTATTTCCAAAGCTGGAGGTAAGGTACTTAGGGTATTGCCTGAGGTATTAGGACTTGAGGTACAATCTGATAACCCGTTCTTTTTAAAAAATCTCAAAGAGGTTAAGGGAATCCAAGCCGCAAACGTTTCGTTGGTTATAAAATTAGATCATAAGAAAATTGACCCGTTGGCTGCTAACGGTCGACCAGTTAGAGATATTCCTCAAGCTAATCAAGCCGATAGTTACTGGGACTATCAATGGGATATTCAACGGATTACCCATAATGGAGATTCTTATGACCTGGAGACTGGCGGTGTGAAAAGCCTTAACGGAACAGTAATCCACAAAGCGATTGTTGGTATCATTGACACAGGGATTGATTTTACCCATCCAGATCTAAAGGCTAACATTGTTGGCGGTCAAAACTTTGTACCGGCCAATGCAGACGGAGACGCAACCGAAACTGGTGATCCTAATGACTATGGGGATCGCTACGGACATGGTACCCACGTGGCGGGTTTTATTGCGTCCAATGGCAAAATGAAAGGGATTGGCCCCAATCTAGGAATCCGTGCTTATCGTATCTTCTCTGCTAGCGGCAGCGCGCCGACGACCTGGATTGTACCGGCTATTATACAAGCAACTAAAGACAAAGTAGACGTCATAAATATGTCCATTGGTGGATTTGATAGTATCTCACGTTATACGTACCTAAATGACAAAAATGCTTATAGTGACGTTGCAGATGCACTTTTATACAGACGGGCCATTAAATACGCTGTAGATCATAATGTCACAGTCGTCACTGCAGCAGGGAATGAGTCTCTTAACTTAAATAATCCGACCACAATCACAAGTTACATGAACCAAACTTACGGAGACTCAGGACTTCAGTTTAAAGGCGCATCTCGCGAAGTACCCGGACAAATCCCGGGAGTTATTACTGTATCCTCTTCTAACAAATGGTCTAAAGAAAAAATTGCTTTCTACTCTAATTATGGATCCCGCTCCATCGATGTAGCCGCCCCCGGTGGTGACTTTGGACCAATCTATGACCAAACCGGTGATCTCAACCTACTGGACCTCCACTACAATACCTTTAGTACCTATCCGACTAACATGAAGCCCTATTTCACATCAAATCTTCGGGGCTATGCTCTGATGCAAGGTACCTCAATGGCTTCACCGAAAGTTGCAGGGATTGCCGGAGTGATTAAAGCCTACAATCCGGGATTGACCCCAGCCCAAGTGACTGCATTGATTCAACAGACAGCGGTCGATTTAGGTAAACCTGGAACCGATGAGCTCTTTGGCGCGGGCGAGGCTAATATTTACACTGCATTAACTGGAATGAAGAAGTAACGTCCCCTACCGAGCAGAACGCGAGGGGAGCAAAATTTTTCCATCTTGAATTTTAATGATGCGGCCAGCTAAGTGTTTATCGTGGGTAACAATGACAAAAGCAACCCCATACTCTTTATTCACTTGTTTAAAGATGTTATAAACATCTTCTGAACTATGTAAATCGAGGTTTCCCGTTGGTTCATCAGCCAAAATAATCTTAGGGTTATTGATCAGCGACCTGCCAATCGCTACACGCTGCTGTTGACCTCCGGATAGATCAAGAACATTGGATCGGCGATACTTATATAGCCCTAACATATCTAATAAGCAATTCGCCCTTTCCTTCACCTCAGCTCGGTTATTTCTTTGTATTTCACTAGGCATGAGAACATTGTCAAAAACATTAAACTCCTGTAATAAAAAATGAAATTGAAAGATAAACCCAATAGCCTGATTCCGCAATGTAGCTAATTTGCCCTGCGTCATATTATTAGTATTAGATCCATCGATGATGACTTCCCCACTAGTGGGCCTATCGAGAGTGCCCATGATATTTAAAAGCGTCGTTTTACCACTTCCAGAGGCTCCCACAACCGAATTAATGCTGTGTTCCTCAATTTCTAAATTAACATCGTAAAGAATTTGCGACTTTATCCGAGTCCCATAGGTCTTGTTAACATCTATCAATTCAATGACATTAGGCATTTTTAATTACCTCAATTGGGTTTAATTTATTACACCTGAGCGCAGGGAAAATGGCAGTTGACATTGCAACCACAAAGAAAATAAGGATAGATAGCCCGATAAACCTATAATCCACTGTGACCTTAACCACAGGTAATCCTTGAGCGGTCACAATGTATTTATTGAATCCTCTAAGAAAGACGACAAGGAAACCAAAACTAAGCGCGATTCCTACCAGACTAAATAATAACGCTTGATAGAAGAAGACAAGGCTTGCCGAAAAGTCCGTAAGACCCATGGCCTTTAAAATACCAACTTGTTTTGATTTTTGAAAGACGTTAATTGTCAATATATTGATTATACTTATAATGGTCGCCAGCATAATGAAGAATTGGATGACAAGGGTTACTAATTTTTGGCCTACGATAGCACTGACTAATAACTGATTCTGGCCTTTCCAATTGG
>LADV01000080.1 GCA_000961805.1 Peptococcaceae bacterium BRH_c23
TTGACCTTAAATGGTTTGAAAAGATTGGTTTTGTCAGTCTGTTAGGTGTTTACGAAAATCTTTGTGCTAAAAAGGCGAACTGATGGAAGAGCCGTGTGCGATGGTCCGCATGCACGGTTCCGTGAGAGGGGCGAGTAATCGCCCCTACTCTATTCTTTCATATTCTTATTTGCTTATTTATAACACTCTTATTTAGCTGTAAAATTAAAAGATAATGAACTATTATACTAGGCAATTTTTGTTCACAAACATGTCACAAATATTATAAGCAGCAATGATAAACTAAGAGAGATGAAAGGACGGTGGGATTTTTTGAATAAGTATCTATTGATTGCCGATGATAATGAGGGAATTCTGGATATACTCAAAACCTATGTCACCAAAGAAGGCTTTTTTCCGATTATTGCCCATGATGGGGAAGAGGCTGTCCGGAAATATGAGGAATATAAGCCTGTACTCATGTTGCTGGATGTCATGATGCCTAAAAAGGATGGGTTTGCTGTTTGTCAGGAAATCCGTAAAACTTCAAATGTTCCGATTATTATGATCACTGCCAAAGGGGAGGATGGAGACCGCATTATGGGCTTGGACATTGGAGCAGATGACTATATCGTAAAACCGTTTAGTCCGGGTGAGGTGATGGCTCGGATCCGAGCAGTTTTAAGGCGCCTTGATTTATCTGAGGAGCAAAGAGGGGATATTGTCGATTATCCTGGTTTGACGATTAATTTAACAGACTACGAAGTGATGATTTCTGATAAGCCCGTCAACCTAACTAAGAAAGAAATTGAGATATTTTGGATTTTAGCTTCCAACCCTGGGAAAGTATTTTCAAGAGATAATCTATTAAACAGTGTCTGGGGATATGAGTATTTTGGAGATGCACGTACCGTTGATACCCATATCAAGAGATTAAGATCGAAAATAAACATCTCTGAAATCGATAGCTGGGATATAAAGACCATTTGGGGTGTTGGGTATAAATTTGAGGTAAAGCATGTTGAAAAATAGCATTGCTTACAAGTTAACGGCTGGATTTGTGGTTATAGTACTCATATCCATGCTTGCCATTGGGATATTCTTTATTCAAATGTTTAAACAATATACCTTTGACAGCAGGGAAAAAACAATGCTCGCCAATGCGCGTAGTATCTCAGAGGTAGCCGCCGTTTATTTACAAGGGAATAGTAAAATGCAGGGTTTTAATGGTTATATGCGTTCGCTTGATACACTGACTGAGTCAAATGTCTGGATTACTGACAGTGAGGGAAGTCTATCGATGATGTCTGGCCTAGGACAAGGTATGGGACAAGGTATAGGGCCTATGAGACAAGGTATGGGGGCAGGACTTAGGCAAGGCTCGGAGTTAGAATTCGGACAGGGTTTCACGAAAAACTCAGAGCCCTTACCTAAGGAAGCAGAAAACGTTATCCGCGAGGTCTTAGAAGGAAATGAATCTGTCAGTGAAAGTTTTAGCAGCGTTTATAATGAAGCTACCATAACTGTCGGTGTCCCCATGATAGATTCTAACCACAAAATTATTGGCTCAGTGCTGCTTCATTCTCCAGTCACAGGGGTTACAGAAACACTAAACAGAGCAATAAGTATACTCGCGTTGAGTCTTCTCTTGGCGTTGCTTCTGGCAGTAGGGTTAGGGATTTTTTATTCCCTGCTCTTTACCCGTCCTTTGAAAGCCATGAATCGAACGGCACTGGAAATAACACGAGGCAATTATTCGGCACGAACCGGTGTGGATCGGAAGGATGAATTAGGACAGCTTGGAAATTCCCTTGATCTTTTAGCTTTAGAGCTTGGTTCTACGATTAACCAGCTTTTTCAGGAGAAAGGAAAGCTTAAGGATATTATATCGAGTATTTCAGAAGGGATTATTGCCTTTGACACAATCCTTGAACCTGTGAGCGTCAATGCAGCACTTTCTAAGATTATGAATCGACCTCATCCTTATTCTAAAGAGGCGCTAAAGAAGGACCTCGAGGATTTAGGAATTTGGACACAAGTTCGCAAAGTCATGGAGGACAAGAAGCCTTTACAAGTCCACAAAGATTGGCAGGGCAAAAAGCTGGTCTTTACCTTTTCTCTTATTGTGGACAACCACGCTACCATAACCGGAATTGTAGCGTTGGTGCAAGATATTAGTGAAAGAGAGCGTCTTGATCAATTGCGCCGGGATTTTGTAGCTAATGTGTCCCATGAATTCCGTACGCCGCTAACCGTCATCCGTGGTTCTTTAGAAGCAATGGTCGATGGAACAGTTGTAAAAGACGAAGAGATAATGCGTTACCACGAGAGGATGCTTTCCGAAACACGTGGCTTAGAACGTTTAGTGGGGGATTTATTAGAGCTTTCTCGGCTTCAATCAGGTAAAATTATGATCAATCAAGAAAAGATTCATCTTCCAAGCCTATTGGAAGATGTCGTTAAGAGTCTACAGACTATTGCTGATAAAAAGGGTATTAAGATAGAGTCTCTCTCTAACCAAGATCTCCCAGCATTTTATGGAGACTATGATCGCTTACGGCAACTGTTTGTGATATTCGTGGACAATGCCATTAAATATTCTCCTCAAGACACTAAAGTTTCCATTGATACGAGCCTACCGGAGAGTAATACTTTATTAATTAGTATTCGAGATCAAGGATATGGAATTGATGCAGATCAACTGCCACAGATCTGGGATCGCTTTTACAAAATCGATAGTTCTAGGAAGGGGAGCGGTACAGGACTCGGCTTAGCAATAGCTAAGCACTTGATAGAGCTTCAAAATGGCAGGGTTTCTGTACAGAGTGAACTTAATAAGGGTACGGTAATAGAGATTAGGTTGCCATTGCTGTGAATTGAGTCGCAATAGTTGTATTGCGGCTTTTTTTCTGATGAGTGAAGAAGGATGTTTCCTCTTGTTAACTTAACATGTAGGATGGAAAGTTATGAGACATGCCTGCATATATATAGTTAGCATTGTGGAGGAGGAATCTCTAATGGATTTTATGTATACTTTGCCAGCTGTAGTAGGTCTTGGTGCCCTACATTCTTTAGAACCTGGTCATGGTAAGGGGATTATCACGGCATACCTCATTTCTTCAGGTGCGAAAATCAAAGATGCCATCGGGATAGGTTTAATTTCAGCGCTGGCTCATACACTCTCGATTACCTTGATAGCCGTTTCGGCTTCGTCGGCAGTAAAGGTAATTGTACCTGAAAATCTAATTCATTGGTTCCAACTTATTTCTGGGATTGTCGTCATTTATATTGGACTAAATATTATGATACAAAGATTTTTTAACTATCAAGAGGCAAGACATAAAACAAGTAGGTCACAAATAAATGAATGCTCGAGCCATTGCAACCACCATCATCATTCAGAGCCTCATTCTGTTCCTTCCTCACGCTCAAATCTATTTTTGACAGGTTTTTTTACCGGTATCATCCCTTGCCCAAGTGCCTTAGCAATTCTACTAGCAGCAATTTCAGCCGATAAGATTCCCTTAGGGTTAGGACTAGTAGGTGCCTTTTCGATCGGCGGTGCTATTACAATGGTCGCGATCGCAGTGTTTGTGGTCCGCGCCAGTCATACCATCAAAAAACTGGAACGATGGCAGGTTGTCAATCGCTTAGCCATGGTCTCTGCTTGCTTAATCATCTTTCTTGGTGGAACTGTAATTCTTCAATCACTCGGACGAATGGGAATTTCAGCGGGGTTTTAAAAATTAATGATCTTGATGGTACAAAAAAGCGAGCTCAATGCTCGCTTTTTTTATACTATCAGGGCAGAAAGTATAAACTTGCGTTATATAACTTTCTAAGCATAAGTACAACCAGGGCTGCTGCCTTCGCCTACGGCTTGGTGCCCTTTAACTCGGAGGATAGATAGATATCTACTCCGTGAGCCGTAGCTCTGTGACAAGCTAAGCAAGATTTTGACTGTTTAATGGTTTCATAATGGTTTATCGTTGAAGTGTTTTTTAGTCGTACTGTTTCTGGGAAAGACTCATTGTCGCCTAAATGGCATTGAATACAATTTTGATCGGAAACGATCGCTCGAGTTGGAATAGTGAAATCTCCACTAAAATGCTGAAATAAGTAATTTAAACCTCTGGCCTTAGCATGCAATTTTCCCAATTCTCCGCTGGGTTGATGACAGTCTAAACAAACTACGGTTTTGTGGGCAGATACCTGCCATGATGAGACATAGTCTGTTACCTCATGACATTTAGCGCAAAAAAACGGCCCAGAGGTAGCAACATAACCTATCTGAAATAGTATGTAAGAAGTAATGATTAGTATAAAACTGCCAAGAATAACCTTCTTCCCCATTCAGAGACCTCCTCGAAGTAGTACATACAATAGTATGTGCACTTAAGCAACTCTTATCACAACCTTAATAACTTTATTAAACGTAGTGTGATGCAAATCCTAATACTGTGAGGATTTTTGTAATCTGTTCACTTAGACAGGCTAATATAAGTTAATTACAACTCAATTATTACTTGACCAAGTCAATCTTAACTTAATGGAAATTTTAAGTATTAGAAAAATTTGAATATTTACCAAGATCTAGCCATATTACATTTAAGGAATCGAGAGGTTAATACCCGTATGAAAATTGGCTTGAAAATTGCATGTTTTAAGAATAATGTAGAAAAAGTAAAGAGAGGTGTAGAGACTTGAGATCACGTAATTGGCGAAGTATGTTGCCATTGATTTATGCAGTTATTATGGTTGCCATCGGTTTTGTATTAAGAGATACCAGTTATGCTTTTATTCTATTTCTTTTGAGTATGCTTGGCTTGATTGCAATTCTCTTATATCAAGCCAAGCAAACCTCCAAACTCCTAGCTTTATCCATTGAAACTTTAAAGAGGGGATCATTAGGGGATTATTTGATTTTGGAGAAGGGAGTTACTGCAGTTAGAATGCTCTTGGATGAGTTAACCCAGATTAAAAAAAGTGGGAATACCGACAGGTTGACGGTTATTGAAATACAAAAAAAGCTTTTAAGTCAAAACGAACAGATCTTAGCCTTGAGTTCCTTTTGGGAACCGAATGCGTTTGACGGATGCGATGATCAGTTTCAAAATAATGAATTTTACGACAACGGTCGTTTTACTTCCTATATATATTGGGAAAATGGCAAGATTGAAGTGACAGCTCTCAAAAATGTCTATGATGAACCATGGTATTCCATTCCGAAAAAGACAGGTAAGATTTCAATTTTAGAGCCATATGAATATGAGCTCAATGGGAAGTCTATTTTGATGACCAGTATTATGCTGCCTATTATCATTCAGGGGAAATTCGTTGGCACAATAGGCACTGATATTGAATTGAAAGAAGTTAAAGAGATTCAAAGTGATGTGGTGTTTTATGACAACCCATTCAAGAAACTTAACGTTGAGAATAGTATGGAATACTTCATGAAAAGAAATAATGAGTTTAGAATCCTCGGCCAAGTAATCTATGCCGCAAATATGAATCAAAGAGAGATTTTAAAGCACTTATCTCAAACTGCTCGTCAAGTGTCTAATACTTCTGAAGAATTGACGTCTATTTCTCAGCAATCGGCCATTGCTGTGGAAGAGGTGGCCAAGACGATTGAACAAATCGCTGGAAGTGCTACTGATCAGGTTAGGGATACGGAAAATGGTGTTCAACAAATGATTGAATTAGGGGAAATAATCTACAAGGATCAGCAGAATTTATACGATCTTAATAATTCTATTGAGATTGTTGAGACGATGAAGGATGAAGGAAGTATTGCCATTAAGGATTTAACGGAAAGGACAGAAGAAAGAGATCAGTATACGGTACGAATCCAAGAACGTATTATGGAAACTAATCAGAGTGCCGTAAAAATTCATTCCGCTAGTCAGATGATTCAAGCGATCGCCGATCAAACCAATTTATTAGCTTTGAATGCAGCGATCGAGGCTGCACGCGCAGGCGAGGCGGGAAGAGGCTTTGCAGTTGTGTCTGAAGAAATTAGGAAGTTAGCAGAACAATCAGCTCAATCGACAAGAGAAATACAGAGGATCGTTCAAGAATTAGAAGCAAATTCTCAAAATGCAGTTGACGTCATCGCTAAAAGTTCTGCAATTGCGAAGAAACAAGAGGAAAGCATAACAATTACCATTGAACGGTTTAAGGGTATAGCAGTTGCGATCGAAAAGACAAAAATTATTATTTCCACTTTAAATAACTCTGGGAATGAAATGGATAAGAAAAAAGATCATATAATTGAGATTTTAAAGACTTTAGCTAGTATCGCTGAAAGCAATGCGGCTAGTACTGAGCAAGTTTCCGCTGCATCCGAGGAGCAAGCTGCATCTATGCATGAAATTGCTAATGCCAGCCAAGATTTATCTCAGCTTGCCAACGAGTTACTGCAATCCATTGATAAGTTCACAGTTCGATAATAAGGTTAGAGTCTCTATTCTTTGAGTGCTCTTGATGAGTATTTCCATCGTGTTTTTACTCTTATTTCTATTCAACAAGTGATCCATAATCCATAATCCATAATCCATAATCCATAATCCATAATCCTTAAACTGACTATGATGATCCTTTAAATCCCGGCCAAAGTGTGGCCGGGATTTTAGTATTCTTTAAAAACATCTTACATAAGCTCGAAACCGAAGAGCGAGAAAATATTAGTTGACACTTCAAAAGAGGATTTTGTATAATAAGTTTAAAATAAATGATAATCATTATCAATGACCAAGACATTATATTACATACATAAATAAAATGAGAAAAGAGGCAGATAATCTGACCTTAGATAAAATAAAAAGAGGACAATCCTTTACAATCAGGTTTGACCCTTGTTTGCCCAAGGTGCCGAGAACCTATTAGCAGTGGGTGTTCCGGAAAATGCTCAAATTGCAATGTAAACTAAGTATAAGGGCTGGCAGAAGTTGCTAGCCCTATACTTGTTTTTATCAGTCATACGATTTTACATAAGATTTGAAAAGAATGTATACAATGATTAAGGAATAGGACTAATACAAGGAATTATTGGTAAAATTGAATTTAAGGGCATAGTATTAAATAGAGTCGAAATAGTAAGGAGAGATTTTGTGAGAAAACCAATCTGTTATCTCGTTGCTACATTACTTAGCTTAGCGGTAGTCTTAAGCGGCTGCGTAAGTCAGATGACACCTAAGACTGATAAACAGACATTGGACCCGAATAATTCAGCTGTCCAGGAAGCGATGGCTCAAACGACTGTCTATAAACGAGCTGAAGTGATCTCTTCACCAGATGAAGCAAAACAACTCTTAATGGACGGAAATGAGCGTTTTACTGCTAGCAAGCCCTTAAGTAAGGACCTCAGTTTTACAAAGCGAAGCGATTTACTAAAGAACGGACAGCACCCGTTTGCTGTAATAGTGAGTTGCTCAGACTCGAGAGTTTCGCCTGAATTATTGTTTGACCAAGCCCTAGGGGATTTGTTTGTTGTCCGAGTGGCTGGAAATGTGGTTACTCCTGTTGAATTAGGAAGTGTAGAATATGCAGTAGACCACCTCAAGGTGCCTTTAGTTGTAGTTCTTGGTCATGAAGGATGCGGAGCGGTCACCGCTGCTGTAGAAGGAGGAGAACCACACGGTAGTATTGGAGCTATCATTGGAAAAATAAAACCTGCAGTCGATGACGCTCGGGCGATGGGCACTACCGGTAAAGAATTAATCGAAGCCAGTACAGATCTAAACATTCAGAATGCCCTAAAAGATCTTTTGAAGAGTCCTATAATTAAGGAAAGGGTTAATGCCAAAGAAGTTGAAGTCCTAGGTATTAAATATGATCTGGATAAAGGAACGTTAGAGGTTACTCATTAAGCTTAGTTTTTAGGACATTCTTTAGTTATTTGAGATTCACATAGGATAAGGACC
Organism: Peptococcaceae bacterium BRH_c23; assembly: GCA_000961805.1. The sequence goes on from LADV01000080.1 coordinate 7,905, forward strand.
CTTGTCTTTTATAGTCAAGGGTCCTTATCCTATGTAGGAGATACCCCACCTTCTAATTAAATTATTGGTAATAGTAGGAATTGAACACCTGTTGTAGAACTATTATATTAATTATGTTAGTCAAGTAATTATTCGGAAATAGAAAGGGGCACATAATGGACGAACTAGCGTTGGAGGCTCGATCGCAAGCGGGTAACAATTTTAAGAATGGCTTGAACTGTGCTGAATCCATACTGCATGCTTTTAACAAAATCCTCAACTATCCTCTGAGTCCAGAAAGCTTAAAAATTGCCACTGGTTTTGGAGGCGGATTAGGGCATGCTGGTTGTCAGTGCGGAGCATTGACCGGATCAATCATGATACTAGGACTATTTAGGGGTCGTAATGATCCGCAACAATCAAGAGAAGAAGTCTATGAACTGGCTCGTGGATTTCACGATCGCTTTACTCTGGAATTTGGGGGGACTTGTTGTCGTAACTTAAATCCGCATGAATTTGATTCGCCAGAACATTTGCGACGCTGTCTAAAACTCACTGGAGGTACAGCTAAGTTGCTGATGGAATTCATTCAAGAAAAAAATTAATGTAAAGCATGGCTTTAGTCAAAGGAGCATGGTAACTGGTAACTATGATCGAAGGTCCTTTGGAATTTTTACAGAGGGACCTTCGATTATAAGTACTAGAAAGGGACAGGGTATCGTATAATATAGTTGAGTAAATTCTGAAAGCCAAATTCTGTTTAAAGGAATTTTTGAGAACTCTGGCGAATAGAATAGTTCGGTCATTACCAAATGAAAATTTAAAGGAGCTATCATGGAATTAGTAATGGGTTTAATTGATTTTATACTTCATATCGATCGACATCTAATGGAAATAATTAAGGACTACGGAACTTGGTCGTATTTAGTTCTGTTCATGATCATTTTTAGTGAAACAGGATTTGTGGTGACCCCTTTTCTTCCTGGTGACTCTTTACTTTTTGTAATTGGGGCTTTGGGAGCCTCCGGTGCTCTGAACTTTAAGTTGGCTCTTGTATTGCTAATTATTGCAGCTGTCGTTGGAAACACAGTAAATTATTTTATTGGCAAAATGATCGGGCATAAGCTGCTTGCTATGAAAAACTCCCGCATCATAAAGAAGGAATACCTTTACAAAACTCAAGCCTTTTATAAGAAGCATGGAGGCAAGGCCATAATTTTATCCAGGTTTTTACCGATTATTCGAACCTTTGCACCATTTGTTGCGGGTCTCGGTAAAATGAACTTTTCTAAGTTTTTTCTGTATAACTGTGTCGGTGGAGTTTCTTGGGTAATGCTATTTATGTTCGCTGGGTTTTTCTTTGGGAACATTCCCGCGGTTAAACATAACTTTACCTTTGTAATCTTTGCGATAATTTTTATTTCATTGCTGCCAACGGTTATTCCTTACCTTCGGAGCAAAAGAAGATAGGGTTGTTGCAGAAGGTTAGTCGGCAGGTACGTTATCGGTTGATAGCGATTGAGAGTAAGATACTTGTATTTAATTTAGAATGGCATGAATAGTTGTTAAAAAAGGGTGCTTCGAGCATCGTCTTTCTTTAACAACTATTTTTCAATTTAAATGACTTTGGTCTATTAAAAAAAGCTCAAATGGTGTAAAATTACACTAAAGGGGTGTAATTGCCTATGGTTAGAGCTGAGTTTATCAATAAAGCCTCGGAAAAATTAAAACTCATTCGCATCGAAAGGGATTATACCCAGGATAAGATGGCTGAAATACTGGGTATCTCTAAGAAGACCTTAGTTCAGATTGAAAAAGGTCGGTCTACCCTCGGTTGGACAGGTTCCGTAACTTTGTGTACTATTTTCAGAGATAGTGAAGTTCTAGCCATGACCTTTGGAGGAGATCCGCAAGATATTATTCTTTCTTTAGCCTTTACCGATTATGAAAGCAACGAAAAAACCATGGGCGGAAAATTATGGTGGATTAATCTCGAGTCTGCGAATCAGTTTAGAATCCAGCAAAATGTTATTTCGCGGCACTTTCGGATTCTCGATGGACAGGACCGCAGGATTTGCTCTTCTTTTGATGAGGATTATATTCAAAAAAGGCTTAGAGAGCTTTCAGAAGAGGGCGGGGTTTAATAAAGTGTTAAAATTCATGAGAGCTTATATCAAATCAATGAGGTTATATTACGCTTTTGTAACAGGAATTGGGGGTTGGCTGGGGATTGCCTTTACGAATACATCGCAGAGTCTCCCTTTCAGACCGTAGAATTGGTTCCGGCGACGGAAAAAAAGGCCGTAGTGCTGGTCATGCTTTTTCTTAGTTGGGGCATAAACCAGATTATCAATGACTACCTTGGCTTAAAAGAGGACAGAGTGAACGCTCCGCACCGTCCCATGGTTACTGGTGAATTGAATCCCCAAAAAGCCCTGATCCTTACGGGAATTTTGCTGATAATGACTCTAGTGATGACATACCTATACCTGGAACCCATTGCCCTTATTCCCGCAATCCTCGGAATTCTTTTAAATATAGTATATGAATACGCTAAGGGTCACGGTATTTTCGGTAATATCGTCTTTGGGCTGATGATTTCGACCTGCACCGCCTATGGCTTCTTAGCAGCAGGTCCGACAGAGTCCCCTTATTTTACATATAGTCGTGTTTCAGTGCTGATTCTAGTAGCAGTCATGAACGGATTGATGACCTTTTATACCTATTTTAAAGACTACGATGGGGATAAGGCTGCAGGTAAACGGACGATCATTGTACGATTGGGAGTTGAGAAAGCCAGGTATCTAGCGGCCATCTCTGCGCTTCTCCCTGCGGGGATCTTTGGGCTGCTTTATTTTAATAATTTTATCGAAGCCAGAGTCAACAATATGTTCCTTATTTTGGCTGGCTTAACCCTTTTTCTAGAACTGTGGACAGGATACCTTTACTTTAAAAATCCTCGGGGTGAGAAAACTTATTATTCTCTGGTGGCTAATTTCCGAGCCTGTATCTGCGGTCAGGCAACCCTCATCGCTTTATTCAATACCGAATTGGCAATGCTCTTATTTTTAGTGTCCTATATGTTTGTAGGCTTCTTATTTGACCTGCACACTGATCCCAAATGCTAGAATGAGTTACGAGAATAGTGTAATTTGTCCGGAAGACAAATCTGTAAAAATCAGTGGGAGGGTATTAAATGAAACTGTTTGAACCAGCTAATATAGGCCCCTGTCGCTTGAAAAATAGGCTCATTCGATCAGCAACGTTCGAAGGAATGTCTGATCCTGAGGGATATCCACTGCCAGAATACCGGCATTTATATCAACAATTAGCCTCAGGAGGCGTGGGAGGGATCATTACAGGCTTTGCCTATATTTCTCCTGAAGGAAAAGCGATGCAGCCAGGTCAGGCCGGAATTGACCGTGAGGAAATGATCGAGTCCTATTTACCCGTTACAGAGATGGTTCATCAATACGACTGTAAGATTTTTATGCAGTTAGCTCATACTGGGAGGCAGACTAGAAAAAAGGAAACCAGACAGGATGTCTATGGAGTGTCTAATCAAAGGTCCCTATATTTTGGGGGATCTCCTCGAGAATTAACGACAGAACAGGTGTATGCCTTGATCAAAAGGTTTGGAGAAGCTGCCGTTTATGCTAAAGCAGCTGGATTTGACGGTGTACAAGTCCATGCCGCCCATGGCTATCTGATCCATCAGTTTATACTGCCCTCGATCAATCATCGAAACGATGAGTTTGGCATTCATGATATTAATGGGATAGGTACAAAATTTCTAGGATTAGTTCTTGAAGAAATTAGGAATAAGTGTGGAAGAGATTTTGCGCTGTTAATCAAAGTAAGCGGTAGTGATGATTATTTTACCAAATTCACGATGGAGCAGTTTGCCAGCCTGATCCGTTTTCTAGATGCTCAAGAAGTCGATGGTCTAGAGATTAGTTATGGGACAATGGATAATGCGCTGAATATCTTTCGTGGAGACATCCCCCTCAAAATGATCTTAAAGCATAACCCTGTCTTTAAAACTAACAGCGGAATTAAAGATATTCCGCTGTTAATTAAAAATGTCTTCATTTATGGCCTGATGAGGGCAAAACTAAAGTCATTTACACCGACTTATAATCTTGAATATGTCAAAATTGCCAAAGCATTAACCGACATTCCCATTATTAGTGTGGGTGGTTTCCGGAAGGGTGCCGAAATGCGGCATTGTCTGGAAAATGGCTTTGTTGACTTCGTCAGCCTGAGCAGACCCTTTATTTGTGAACCGGATTTGGTAGAAAAACTTGTTCAGGACGAGAATTATTCTGCCCGATGTGTCAATTGTAATATTTGTGCAGTAATGTGTGATTCGGATCGACAAACTCGATGTTACAAGAACTAAGTTTTTGGATTCATAGAAGGAGAGGGTGAAGGTGATTATAAATTTGGAAGACAGAATTATTCTCATAATACAGAGCGTCTTAGATAAACGTCCCGAGATTAATTTGGACAGTCATTTGATTGAAGATTTAATGGTAGATTCCTTGGATAAATTAATGATTCTTTCGGCTCTAGAAGACGAATTTGCTATAACTATCGCCGAAGACGATTTTGCCGATGTGCTTACCATCAAAGATATTGTTGGAAAACTTCAAGAGATTGTTTAAAGGAGAAACTATGGATTTAAGAAATTTTTATCACAGATTGAGCGTGGATGAGAGCCTTGCTGAGGTCAGGGGGTATAACCCTTATTACCTGACCATGAACTCCGGTCTGGAAGGGAAGATTTCTGTCAACGGACATCAGATGATTGACTTGGCATCCAACAACTATCTGGGCCTAGCTAGCGACTTGAGGGTGAAACAAGCTGCAGTGAAAGCTGTAGAAAAATATGGAGTATCCCTTTGTGGCACTCCCATCGCCACAGGGTATATCGAATTGTACCAAAGACTGGAAGAGAATTTATCACGTTTTGTTGGGCTGGAGGAGACGATTATTCTACCCTCCTGTTACCAGGCTAATAATGGACTATTCAGTTGCATTGCTGGCCCCCAGGACCTGATTGTTGTTGACCGATTAGCCCATTCGTCCTTGATTCAAGGGATTAAATCAGCAGGCAGTAAAATCAGGCCTTTTCTCCATAATAACCTGGAGCATTTAGAAGGAATCTTGCAACGTTCGACTGGCTACAGGCAGGTCTTTGTTGTGACAGAATCAGTTTTTTCCACGGTGGGCAGGATTGCGCCATTTAAAGAGATCGTTCAATTGTGTGAGAAATACCAGGCCATGCCTGTGATTGATGATTCACATGGTATCGGAGTGCTGGGGAAATCGGGCCATGGGATCCTCGAAGAACAGGGGATTGAAGGATACCAAGGGATTTATACCGCCTCCTTGGGAAAGGCAATTGCTAATTCAGGAGGGATGATCAGCGGGGAAAAAAGGCTGATTAACTATCTAAGATATTACTGCTCCCACCTAGTTTACTCTACGGCCCTTACGCCTGTAGCCTTAGCAGGAATCGGGGCAGTTCTAGATATTATTCATTCGGAATTTGATGGGATTAAGAAAAAACTTGTTTTTAATCAAGGAGAGATCTATGAAAGCCTGCTGGAGGGGGGATTCGAAGTAGTATCCAGTCAGGCCCCTATTAATTCCATTCAGTCTGGAAGTCAAAACGACCTATATAGTTTCCGGGATTAAGGTGAAAAACGAGTTAACCTTGAGAGACCCTCGATTTTATACCCTAACCATTAAAAATATCGGGCTCGCTAATTGGGTTGGCGTTATTAGAAGCTTATATAGTGGGAAAGGGTTTGCCAATAACAATACAAGGTCCTTGGAATACACTCAGCAAATCAAAGTATACGGAAGCAGTAGGAACAATGAATTAGAGTTTGACGGTGATCCTAAAGGGTTTTTGCCTTGTGTGATTGAGCCGGCTCAGGACCCCTTAGACGTAATTAGTCAGGCAGATCAGATATGAGTTAAATGAGAGCTATATTGAGCTAGATTGATATAAATTGAGCTAGATTGATATAAATTGAGTTAATTGAGTTGTAGAGTGTATTAGTTTAGTATGATTTTCAAAAAGAAATTTCTAAATTAAGTTATTCTCTAAGGTTGCTAACGGAGATTTACGTCGAATCCAAAGTTAAGTAAGAAGGTTGAGGATGAATAGAGAAAGAGAAATAATTGAAGTTATTAATAAGCATATGCCCAGGAGTTCCAGCCAAGTTAATAATCTCTTTGAATCAGACTCTGAAATCGTCGCTTTTCACGGTATAGGGCTTCTTTATAATATCGACGAATTTTCGGAAGAAGACTTATTGCGAGAGGATGACCCATATACGCTGGGTTGGAATATGGCTCTAGGCAGTATTAGTGATATTCTAGCCTCGGGGGGCAGACCTAAGTTTTATGCCCATAGCATGGTTATCCGAGACTCGTGGACGAAGGGCTATGTCGAAAAGCTATCGCTTGGAATTGCCCAGGTCCTAAAAGAAGTGGGGGCAACTTTTATCGGTGGAGATTTCGGAATCTCTAACACTTGGAGATACACCGGTTCTGTCTTAGGGGATCTAGAAGGTCAAGCCATGTTAAGGAGTAGGGGAGAAGTTGGGGACGGAATTTATCTTACCGGCCCAATTGGCAGAGGAAACGTGGAAGCGGCGCTCAAGTTATATGAGCAAAACTTATTAGTTAAACATTTAACAGGTCGATGGAAAAACTTTTTTCGGTTGAGAAGCAAAGAGGCCGAGGTTATTAAGCGATATAGCCGCTGCTGTATAGACACGAGCAAGGAGTCTTTAATGCCTTAGGGACAATTTCGGAAATGAGCAGAACGGGCTTTGTCGTTGGCAGCCTACCATATGTAAAAAGCGGCTTACTCTTAGCAAAGACTCTTAACCTCCCTAAGGAAATGCTTTTCTTAGGGGAATGTGGGGAGTACGAATTGCTGTTCACCCTAACAAGAGAGGTCGAAGAAGAGTTTATTTGGGAAGCACAGCAACAGAAGTTGACGTTCCATAAACTTGGAGAGGTAAAAGAACAGGGCATTAAATCTCTCTGGGAGAGAGAACGAGAGATTGATTTAAGTACTTACGCTTTGCGAGCGAGGGACTACGCAGATCCTAAAGACTATTTGCGCAATGTCGTAGATTTTCTGACTAAGCCCTAATGCTGCTACAGAGGTATACCAGATAATTAGAATAAGGTTAGAATGTCTTAGAGGCCGAAAGTTTAACTTGTACTCGCACTTCGTGCCTCGAACCTCGATTTTCGAGATAGGAGGCGTTTAAGTGAAACGAAGAGTAGTTATAACTGGGATTGGTCCGGCTACGTCTATCGGAATTGGCAAACAAGATTTCTCAGCTGGCATTTTCGGTCTAAAGACATGCTTAGCCGAGATCCCGAGAAGCTACGAACAGAATTACACGTTCAAATCCCGCTATTTTGTTCCCAAGCCAAAGTTTTCTCTAACCGATTTAGGATTCCATAAATCGGTGGAAGGGATGATGGAAGAGGCTGCCAGACTCTCAGTATTATGCACGAAGCTGGCCTTGGAGGATGCTGGATTTCAGATAAGTGACGGAGAAAAATATCGGCAAGTAGAGGGTCTGGAAAACTGTGGCACCATTATCGGTATTGGCATGAGCAGTCTCCAGACTGCCTTCGACTCTTATATAGCTCATATGGCTGATCCGGAAAAGTCAAACAAACTCAGGTTCAACAGAATGGTTATTCCGATGCTGATGACGAATTCCCCTGCGGCCTGGATATCCATCCTCTTCGGGTTAAAAGGGTTCAGTTATACTCTCAATGCTTCCTGTGCTTCAGGGAGTTATGCTCTTGGTGAGGCTTACAGAACAATTTCGGAAGGCAGATGTGATGTGATCCTCACGGGCGGGGTCGAGGCCCTAGCAGAAAAGAATGGGGCAATTATGAGAGGCTTTGACATGCTCTCCACGCTTACTAGAGCTGAGGACGGAAGCCCCCAACCCTTCTCTCAACAAAGAAGTGGATTTCTATTTAATGAAGGGGCAGGTTGTGTCCTCGTCTTAGAAGAGCTAGATCAAGCTCGAAGCAGAGGGGCAGATATTTATGCCGAGATTGTAGGGTATGAAGCAGGCAGCGATACCTACAGCATTGTCCAGATGGATCCCAGCGGGGACAATATTGCCAGTCTTTTTGAAAAGATTGGCAAGGGGGTAAAAGTTGACTATCTGAATGCCCATGGTACAGGAACAACGACTAATGACGACATTGAGGCCAAAGTGATCCAAAGGATCTTTGGGGATAAAAGCAACCAGCCGTATATTAATTCTACCAAAGGAGTACTCGGGCACAGCATCGGAGCCAGTGGAGCCCTCGAGGCGGCTGTAATAGCTCTATCTATAAAGGAATCCAAAATTCATGGCAACTTAACGACTGAACCTATAGATAATTTGAATCTCCCCTTAGAAACACTTACGACCCCCATTGAATATGCACTATCCGCGTCCTATGGCTTTGGTGGGCATAATGCCTTAATTCTTTTCAAACGGTATCAGGAAAATGAATAAATCTAGCGTCATGATCACAGGTGCGACAGGATTTATCGGTAGTCACCTTACGAGGGCGTTTTGCGAAAAGGAGATCAAGGTTGGTTGCCTGATTAGAAGAGGCAGTAGCCTTTCCAATCTTGAGGGTTTAGCGGTAGAGTTAAAGACCGGGGATATCAAGAATATTGAGGAATTGACCAGCGCTTTCAGCGGCTATGATTGGGTCATTCATAATGCCGCTAAAGTAGCCGACTGGGGGGATTATGAGGAATTCCATCAGACAAATGTAGTTGGTACCATCAATGTCTTAACTGCCTGTGTTCAGGCTGGGATAAAAAACATCCTCTTAACAGGGTCTAATTCCGTTTATGGAGAAGAAAACTGCTTTGACGTTAAGCATGAAGAAGCCCCTTATAATTCTCATTACCAATACTTCGCAGATAGTTTTTTTCCCTGTAAGTTAAATTACTATCGTGATACTAAAGCCTTGGCTAAGAAAGAGGCCTTGGCCTTTGCCGCAAGACATGACCTGAACCTGACGATATTAGAGCCTGTCTGGGTCTATGGTGAGAGGGAACTGAACACAGGGTTTTATGAATACCTCAAGACTGCGAAGGCAGGAGTTCCCTTTGTCCCGGGAGCAAACCAAAATAAATTCCATGTCATCTATGCCGGAGACTTGGCCAGGGCTTACTTTCTGGCCTATACAAAACAACTGACGGGCAGACACAGTATTCTAGTCGGTAATGAACAACCTGAAACTATGAATCGAATTTATGGACTATTCTGTTCTGAAGCGGGACTAAAAAAGCCCCGCAGCCTTCCCAAGGCTTTGATCTATCCCGCCGCATTCCTCATGGAACTTCTATTCACTCTCTTTAAATCTTCGACTCCTCCGCTCTTGACGCGAGGGAGAGTAAACATGTTCTATGACAATATTGAGTTCTCAATTGAGAAGGCGAAGCAAATCCTCGGGTTCAACAATTCCTTTTGCCTAGAGGAAGGGATCAAAAGAACGGTTTTATGGTATAAACAGCAAGGAATGATTTGATCAGGCAGTCTTGAAAGGGGGGGGGACCCGTGATAACAGTAAGCAATCTAACAGGCTTCGGAAAAGTAGTCTTTATCTTAAGGTTAAAAGTAAGCATTTTTTTTCATTTTCTTCCCGCGCTCTGGAAAGGGGAGCTTTCCTTTAAGAGGTTTATTCTTTTATTAAAAAGGCTTTTACTTTTTGTATCCAAGATGGAACATAATAAATTAGTTGAAATTAATGATAAGACTCGGTTAGGACTGTATATCCCTGGTTTTCCATCTCCAGCCTTTGAAACTGCCTGCCAGAAATTCAGTCAATTTGAGGAAAAAATGCCCTGTACCACGGTCTTAGTATCAATTACATCGGCATGTCCTTATCATTGCAAGCATTGTTATCAGAAACTTGATAGAGGCAAGGATGTCAAGATTGATACTCTGATCGGGATTGTCAGGAAGCTGCAGGAGATGGGGATTGCCTTCTTCAATATTGAGGGTGGAGAACCCTTTTTTGCTTATGAGCGCTTGAAGCAGATTTGCGAGGCGATAGATTTCAGATCGGAGATTTGGATAAATTCTACCGGTGCTGGAATGACTAAGGAGAAGCTTGTAGAACTTAAAGAGTTAGATGTAACCGCTATTATGTTTTCTCTACACAGCCCTGATGCCAATACTTTTAATGGCTTTATGGGTAAAGAGTCTGCTTGGGAGACGATGGAGACCGGGGTTAAGATGTGCCATGATGCAGATTTGGCAGTTGCTTTTAATGCCTGCCTGATGCGAGATGACTTTTATAACGGTACTTTTGAACAAATTATGGAGGTGGCCAAGGACTCCAAGGCTTGTCTGATCCAGATTATTAAGCCCAAACCTGCGGGAGGGTGGCTGGAAAAAGAAGATATCGAATTCAGTGAGCAGGACATTGAACATATCAAAGAGAGAGTAAACCAATACAATTTACAAGCAGAGTTTATAGAATATCCAGCCATCTCGGCCCAAATTATTGAAGAAGACAAGTCAGTTTTTGGCTGTACAGCCGGGGGTACCGACAGATTCTATATCAATGCCAAGGGTGATTTACAGCCCTGTGAGTTTCTAAATATCTCCTTTGGCAATATCACGGTGGATAAATTTGAGGATATCTATCAAAAAATGCGCAGTTATTTTGCTTGGGGTGGAGAGAGTTATCTATGCGAAAGTTGCTCGCAAGAGATTAATCGGCTTTATCAAGAGAATAGTTTGAATTCCCTTCCACTGACCCCGGAGCTCTCGGAAAAGATTTATAGTTCATGGGAGCGGGGCAGGCGCACGGATTTATATGAGCGGTTAGAGAAGATGAAGTAGTCGACTTATCATTCACCCATAAAGTACAAGTTGCATCGGACGTAGGTTCGATGCCTTTTATTGTAAAAAGATGAATAAGTTACTTACAAGTCCTACGCTCACCTTCAATTATTTAGCAAGAGGCAATGATATTAGCCTAAAAAATCAAAGAGAATTAGATTCTTACAGGTTCTCTTTAGGCTACAAATCTGTTAAACCCCCTCAAAAGACTTCTAGGTATCGTAAAGATATTATGTAAGAGGCACAAGCCCAAAAGCGCCTGCTATGTAATAAACAGGCCTTATATTTACCTAACAATTATAAAAAGAAAGAGGTTAAAAAATGAAATCAATTAAGAAAAGACTCACAGTTGCCGTAACAATTGTGCTTTTGGCATTCCCATTTAGTGCAGCAATGACTATGGCAGACACAGTTACCGCGGATCAAACTACAATGGTGACATATGAAGTTACTTCGGAAACAGCGGCAGCAGAAACTGCAGTAGCAGCCTATGAAGTTGCGCCAATCACTACATTAGATCAAGTAGCTATAGCTGAGGGTCTAAAAGAAGCAGCGGATACAGCAATAGAAGCAGTAGTCGATGTGGCTGTAAAAACAGCTTTGGAACTTAGAGTAACAAACCAAACAGCAACAATTTTAATAGAAAAAACTACGCTTCAGGCAGAAGTAGCAGTAGCAGCCTATGAAGCTGCGCCAATAACTACGTTAGATCAAGTAGCTATAGCTGAGGGTCTAAAAGCAGCAGCGGATACAGCGGTAGAAGTAGTCGTCGAATCGGATGTAAAAACAGCTTTCGCACTTAGGGTAACAAACCAAACAGCAGCAATTACAACAGCTAAAACAGCACTTCAGGCAGAAGCAGCAGTAACAGCCTATGAGGCTGCGCCAATTACTACATTAGAAGAAGTAGCTACAGCTGAAGGACTTAAAGAAGCAGCGGATACAGCGGTAGAGGCAGTAGCTGATGGGGATGCAAAAACAGCTTTGGAACTTAGAGTAACAAACCAAACAGTAGCAATTGCAACAGCAAAAGATGCACTGACACCAGTTGTCGACGATAATGGCGAAATAGTTGCACCGGCTACCTGGTTCACTGATTTAATCGCAAAACTCCAGCTTGCTCTGACTTTTGACCCAGTACGTAAATGCGAGCTAAATGAACAGCACGCACTAGCAAAGTTGGCGAAAGCCCAGAAAATGATGATGAACGGTGACTCAGAAAACGCCGAGATCTATTTAAACCAGTATACAGATAAGATCGCCAAGGCGCAGGCCTTCCTTGAGCAAGTTGAAGATCCTACATCTGAAGCAGCTATAACCCTTAGTACAGCCCTCAATAATGTTAACTCAAACAACGTTGTAGTTCTTAGTAATTTAATAGATAAGCTTCCTCCACAAGCTGCTCAAAAATTAGCGCTTAATGTCGTACGCTCCATGGAGAAGGCAGTCAATAAGCTGGAAAAGGAAGAAGCTAAGGTAGCAGATGAGACGACGCCAGCAACACTACCGGTAGTGGATCATGAAAGTTTAGAAAAGCAAACCAAAGTTGCTTTGGAAGAATTTAAGAAATCTCTCATTCAAAAAGGAAAGGTTCACCTTGATGACCTTGAGCAAGACCAACGAGATGGGGATAAAAATGTAGCCAAGCAGTCCAAACCAAAGTCGGAAATGAAACAAAAATTTGAGAATCAAAGCCAGGAAAATCAGGCGAAGGTTAATCCAATTAAAGAACAAACGACACCAACTAACCGGACGGATGAAAATAATAAAGATGACCGGAACAAACAGACAGATCGTACAAAAGATAACGGTAGAAATGGTGATGACAACAATCGTCGGGATGATAGATAAATTATCACTAAGCGGCTCATCAGAGTCGCTTTTTTTAACCAATTATCAAAGTTGGCGAACGAAACATTTCAATCTCGCTTTAATGGCATAAATTAACGTTTTAGAATTCAGCCTTTTGCAGAAACTAATTTTAGTTTAATGTAAAGGAGATTAAAAGATGGCAACCTTAGGCAAAGGCAACAATACAAATTTCTTACCACTAGGAAATACTCCTAAACCAGGAATAATAACACCGAAGTCAAAAGTAATTGCGGAAAAGCTGGATGTTCCAACTAATGAAAATACAAATCCTAGTCATAATTAATTAATCAACATCTCACAGGACAGCTTTGGCTGTCCTGCTTTTTTTACCACTTTAGCTCGCCGTTGGAGTAATCCGAAATCCTCTATATTTATTACTCTATTGAAAGTTTCTGTCGGCGGGTTAATTCTATTGATTCCTGAAATCATGGTGTTTACGGTTCCGGAAAATTCAGCTATAAAGTTGTGTAGTCTTGACTTATTAAAACCCTTGTCATATATCAGTTTACTATTTAAAAAATTATTTAAGTCATATTCCCTGCTTAAAAAGTATTCATCAAATTTTTCTTCAATGATGGCTGGCCCAAAGATAGCCGCTTCCCGGCATATAAATAACCGGCACAGAGGCGTTATGGCATCCCTTGGTAAGACACATCCCAAGTCACTTGCGAAGGGACAATGGTTCAAACCAGCTTTCATTTTTATCATAATTCCGTTATATCCCTTAATTATCTGGCCTTTTTTCAATGTTAACTCATAAATATCAGGGTAATGAAGATATAAAAATACTAAATCGAAAAGACAAAATTCCGGTTCATAAGAACAGCAACCTATTCTTTTACTTTCATTTTTATTATTTCGGTAACAAACTGAACAAAGATTAGTACAAATACTAGGACGTAAGGGGTCATTAATAATTTTAAACTCAGCTAACATTAAGTAAATTACTCCTTTTTACAAATAAAACTTCTTTACGTATTTAATAGAGGAGATGAGATCTATAATAGTTTTTTCTCGCGTTTAGGACGATTTACTATGGTGTTTGTTTGGGAGTTTAGGAGTAATATTGTGATATGTAAATGTTACCAATGTCTTTGGTAATTTTTTCTATTAAGGAATGCACTCGGCCAAAAGGGAGCCGATGAGCACATGTAAAATGAACAACATGACGGTCTGGCTTTTTTGTTTATTCATGGATTATTTATGATCAGGGAGGAAATGTAGGGAAGATGTGGAAAGTATTTAGAAGTAGATTATCAGGGGATTCGAAAAACCACTGTAAGAGTAATTCAGACAATAATTGGTTGGATGATGTGTCAGGTCTAAATAAAACGATAAAAGATAAGCAAGGTAATATCATTGGAGGACTAAAATGTTATCTTTATGGATGGAAGTGTTTATATATAGAGCTGTTTTGGGTTAAAGAAGAATACCGGAAAAAAGGGTGTGGCTCTCAACTATTAAGAGAGGTAGAAAGAGCTGCAAAGGAACAAGGGTGCTATTTAGCGCATGTAGACACCTTTGATTTTCAAGGCAAAGGTTTTTATGAGAAACATGGGTATGAAGTTTTTGGGGTCTTAGAGGTGGTGTCTAGGAAAAAGGTAACGAATGAGTCAATATGGGAAGCTGGTTTGTAATGGTTCAAAGTTATGAAGAAAGATAGAAACACTGCTCTAAAAAGAGCAGTGTCATAATACATTTTTTCGATTCGAAAAGAAATGAGCCATAATCTGTAGTACAACCAGCATATCCCAATTGTCTCAACATCGCAGTGATGTTTCCACGATGATTATCTAAAATTCTAACCAAGGGATAGAAAATGTTCAGCAAAGGCGATAGAAATGAGGCTTAGAAATTGATCAGCCCGTATTTATGGATCTTGAGTTTTGGTCATCTAATTGTAGATTTGGTTCAGGGGGTCCTTCCTATATTGATGCCCTTACTTGCTCAAAGCTTTCATCTCAGCTACTTTCAAGTCGGTACCATTACTTTGGCATTTACCTTCAGCTCGGCCATTATCCAGCCGGTTTTCGGTGTGTTAAGTGACCGTTACAGCATGCCTTGGTTAATGCCTCTAGGGCTTTTCCTTTCTGGTTTTGGTTTGGCACTAATTGGAATAGTCAACTCTTACGGATTATTGTTGCTTGCGGTGCTGTTGAGCGGTATCGGAGTGGCGGGATACCACCCGGAAGGGTCTAAAATGGCCCATTTTGCAAGCGAGGACACCAAAGCTGGGTCTTCGATGGCGGTTTTTTCAGTAGGAGGGAATCTCGGCTTTGGCCTTGGCCCTATACTTGCGATGTTTGTATTGAGCTTTGCAGGCTTGGACTCAATTCAGAGTGTAATGATTCCTGGTGCACTGGCTGCTGTAATCTTCTTGTTTTTATTGCCCAGATTTAAGAAAATTCTAGCAAGAAAATCACACATGCAAAAAAAAGATCAAGAACAAACTGTCAGTAGCGTCAATAGGGTTGGGAGCTTAATATTATTGATACTGTACGTAACCATAAGATCATGGATACAATCCGGCCTAGTTTATTTCATTCCCTTTTATTTTCCCAGTTTTAAAGGTATTGCTGAGCCTGTATATCTAGTGAGTATATTTTTACTTGCCGGAGTAGTAGGTACGATTTTAGGCGGGCCATTTGCCGACCGTTTTGGCGGGCGGAACGGTTTATTGGCTTCGATGATCATTTCCCTAATCACGATCTACCCGTTTTTGCACTTGAACGGCACTTGGATTCCCGTTTTATCTTTTATTATCGGTGCGTCACTAATCTCAACTTTTTCCACCACAGTGGTTTTCGGACAAAGGCTTTTACCTCATAACATCGGGTTAGCTTCGGGGCTGATGCTCGGTTTTGGTATTGGTATGGGCTCTATCGGAGTAACGATACTTGGAGCAATTGCTGATCATGTAGGGATGCCTTTTACCATGGACATTATCAGCCTGCTTCCCGTCCTAGGCATAATACTTGCTTTTACTCTGCCGGATGTTAGATCTAGGGGATTTATTACTAAGCCGGGAAACGCCTTGCAGCAACAAGCATGAAAAACCACTATTCATCTCCGGTACTATTATAGTTGGTCTAAGCAGGGTAAAATGTCTGCTAAATCTATGAATCGCTCTCACCCTTGCACAATTATCGTGTAAGGGTGTTTTTTGTCCGTATTCACTATTTCGCCATGTTTCGCGGTCAATTACTAATATACTTGTCTTTGTCTAATGGATATTCTGCATGGGAATAAAGGTAAGTGGCAAGTAACTATCCGGGCACTACGTATATTGCGTATTGCTACGAGTGTAAAAAGGCTGCGCATCATTATAGTAGCAATCATAGAGACGCTTCCAAGTATGGGATGGGTTTCGCTCCTTTTGTTTATTTTGTACTATATCTTTGCTATAATCGGCACAAATATGTTTGGCGCGGATTTCAATAAATGGTTTGGCACATTGGGTAGAAGCATGTACACCTTGTTTCAGGTGATGACACTTGAAAGCTGGTCAATGGGAATTTCACGTCCTGTCATGGAAGTATTCCCTTATGCATTTCTATATTTTGTTCCCTTTATAGTCATATCAGCCTTTATTGTCGTAAATGTAGTGGTTGGCATTGTCGTGAATGCTATTTC
Organism: Peptococcaceae bacterium BRH_c23; assembly: GCA_000961805.1. The sequence goes on from LADV01000080.1 coordinate 24,305, forward strand.
CGAAATTGCTGCGGCGGAAGCTAAGGACCAGGAAGAAATGGCTGGGAGTGCTGGTAGCAAAAATGTAGAACTCAAAGCTGAATTAGTGAAGCTTAAGGCCCAAATCGAGAATCTGGAAAAATTATTATAGTTGCAAGCAGTAGGGGGGTAATCCTCTGAAGAGAGTATATAAACTACTATTACTTTTCTGCATATTAAACGTCATAGATGACATTACTACCATGCTCGAAATAAGCCATGGGGCAGTAGAAGGGAATCCAATAGCAGATTACTTTGTCGGCAATAATGCGTTGCATTATTATTACTACAGCGTAACATAAAAAATGCTAGACAAAACGAATCTTCTGTGTTAAATTAGTGATGAGGACTCGGAGGATGACAGTGTAACATATACAAGGGATCTCTCTGTCCTCAAAACTGAAAGGATTCGTTAGTATGAAACTAGAAAATGTTATTTCTTCTGTTGATGATACCCCCTTTGTAGAAGAAATACTTGAGATAAAATCTGCACTGAAAATTGAACTTGTCAGTCGCACAGAACTGGAAGTTCTCTGGAACCAGCTTGTGAAATCGTATCATTATCTCGGTTTTAACAGCATAATTGGTCCACGAGTAAAGTATCTTGTGTGGTTTAAGGAACGTCCTATTGCTGCTATTAGTTACACGCAAGCTTCTTATAAACTTGGCATGCGCGATACCTTTATTGGCTGGAGTGAAGAAGAACGCAAACAGTATTTACCGCATGTCTTGAATAATAATCGCTTTTTGATCTTACCGTGGGTGCACGTTAAAAACCTGGCATCACATATCATTGCTTTGTCGATTAAGCGTTTAAAACACGATTGGCCGATCCTTTACGGGACGGAACCCTATCTATTAGAAACCTTTGTAGATCGAGACCAATACAAAGGAACTTGCTATAAAGCGTCTAACTGGCACTATGTCGGCGAAACCAGCGGGTTTGGAAAAGTTGGAGTCACCTATCAGTATCATGGAAACAAAAAGGGAGTGTTTGTCTATACTCTGAAGAAAAACTTCAAACAATTGATGGGATGTACAGGAAAGCCCCTCCGGGTCCTCAAAGAAAATAAACATTCGGAGAGGATCACTATGCAACTGCAAAAGAATACATGGCATGAGGGACTTTTAGAAGAGGCTAATGTACGGGGTCTTGTCGATCAGTTACCCGACATGCTTCAAACTTTCTTGGATCGTTTTCTGGGCTGTTTTCGACGTTCCGAGCAAACATTCCATGCGAGTGTGTATGTCAAGGGATTATTGAGCCATTTGGAAAGGAAGTCGGTTGAACCCATCGCTTTGGAATATATAGACGATCCACGAGGTCCCCGTAATTTACAGAATTTCATGAAAAAATCTAGATGGGATGATGAAGGAGCCGCAACCATTCATCAACAGGGTCTTTCTGAGCGCCTTTCAGACGATGAAGGAATGATTACCCTCGACGAAAGTGGCATGCCTAAAAAAGGTGATCATTCGGTGGGTGTGGCACCTCAGTATTGTGGTAGTGTCGGAAAAGTAGCCAACAGTCAGGTGGGTGTTTTCGTCGGCTATTCCGGCCCTAAAGGCTATGGTTTGATTTCAGCACGGCTGTTCATGCCCGAAAAATGGTTTGACGAAGAGCATAAACAGCTCAGGATTGACTGCGCTGTGCCCGAGGACCTAACTTTCAAGACCAAACCACAAATTGCGCTGGATTTGATTCATGAAATCGAACAATCCGGTTTATTTAAGGCGAAATGGATTGGTATGGACTGTCTTTATGGAAACAGCAAGGAATTTATTGAGGCGGTCTCGGATAACTATTGGTATTTTGCTGATATCCATAAGGAATCACTGGCATGGCGCGTTCAACCCACATTTGAAGTGCCCGCCTATAAAGGAAAGGGTCCACACCCTAAGAAAATGACAGCGACCATTCCAGCAGAATCTGTGTCCAAGATCGCTGAGGATGATACGATACCCTGGCGAAGAATGTATCTTGGAGAAGGATCAAAAGGACCGATCTATTCGGAGATCAAAGTTCTTCGAATCTTTAGAGCCTTTGCGAAAGAAACGGGTGAAGTCCCGATAAAATCATGCTGGTTATTTATTCGCCGTTTAGAAAATGGGGAAACTAGGTTTTCTGTCAGTAATGCGCCAGAAGACACTCCAGAGACTGAACTGTGCAAAGCATCGTTAATGCGCTGGCCTATTGAACAGTGCTTCCATGAGGCCATAGATGAATTAGGCATGGATCATTACGAATTCAGGTCTTGGAGAGCATGGCATCGCCATATGCTCCTGGTGTTTATAGCCAGTGCCTTTCTACTTGAGATCAGATCGCTTATCACGGATAAAAAAAAAGTCCCATCTTAACTCTTCCCATGTCCCTATTGCTTGTTGTTGCAGCCTTGTCAGGTGATGAAAAAATGATAAAGAAGGCCTTAAAGCTGATTAATTATCATCTTCGTCGCAATTATATTGCATATAAATCCCATCGTTTGAAGAAATTAAAGAACCTTACTGGATAAAATCAAATTACGCTGTAGTGTTATAAACTAATCGTAGTTGGCTTGATTTGTTTCTATCTAATTTATGCCGCGAAAAGGAATTCGAAAAGTCAGTTGGGGGCAATTAGAGTGCTGTAGGCGACGAATTCGGTATTGGGATAATGCAATTGCCAACAGCCCTCCTGTCTTTAATTAGACAAGAGGGCTGTGTGAGCTGTCACTTTAGAATTGAATTAGGACCAACCTAAATTGAGAACTAGATTTAAATAAGACGAAACTAATTACAGTATAAATATACCATATTTTTCATTTTGTCTGTGATTTTTTATAGCTTCTTGATCAGAAGGATTACCTTTAGGGTTTCAAAAGAAGAAGGAATCTATTTATTTGATTGTTCCAAGTGAAATGTGCTGGTTTACCGTCACTCGTCCATCAACTAATATCAAACCCTTATGTCCTACAATAACCGGGTTAAGATCGATCTCTTGAATTTCCAAATGTTCGCTTATCAAATGACCCAGTTTAATAAGAAGCGTTGCTAATTCTTGGCGATCAACGGTGGGCCAACCCCTGTATCCATCCAAAAGTTGGCGAAGTGGCCAGCGTTCTAACATAGCCAATGCTGCCTGAAGGTCTAAAGGTGCTAAAGCAAACACAACTTCATTCAATACTTCGACCAAGGTGCCTCCCAAACCAAACATCAAGACAGCCCCAAAGGTTGGGTCACGGCGTGCCCCGACTACTAATTCGATTCCAGAAGAGGCTGTAGGCTGTAAAACTATTTCGTTTTGACCCGACCAACCTTTCATCTGGACATCTAACTCTGTGTAAACCCTAGTAAGTTCTTTCTCATTATTTATGTCAAAGCGAACAAGCCCTTGTTCTTTCTTATGAGAATTAAAAGTAGCATATCCCTTAAGTACAAGAGGAAAAGCATATTTAGCAGCTACTTTGCACACATCATCTTCTACAACTGCCTCACCGCTCAGGTTAATACCATATGACCCCAGCAATTTTTGAGCTTCAGACCAACTCAATAACGACGAATTTTCGATCATCGCTTTTCCCTCCAGCCATAGAATTTAAGAGCAACTAAGCCTTTTGCAGCTGCCGCAATGGAGTGGTAGAGAGGGATTCCCGCTTGTTGTAGAAGGGGACGTTCCTTTACAACTGCTTGGCTTTCTCCAATATAGCATGCAATTACTGGTTTCTGGCATTCAGCTTGAACTTTAATCAATTCTAATGTTGGGAAAGCCCAATTGCGATGGTGACAGAAAATAGCCAGCAAGGCATCTACACCCGAGTCAGCAGCTAAGGCCGCCATACACTGGCCATAAATAAGTGCGTCGAACCCGGAGCCTGCTAAATCAAGGGGATTACGCAGAATTACAGGTGGATTAGGACCGATAGTCTCTTCAATTCTTCGCAACGTAGCCGCAGTCAATTCCGGCAGCTTACACCCAACCGCTTCAAGGATATCAGCCACAACGATAGCCGGCCCAGCAGTATGGGTAATTAGTCCAACTCCATTTATCGTCTCTATCGAGCCTCCGCCTACTCTATTGGGAACTACAGAAAGGGCCTTCAGCATATGGACCATTTCCTCGATGCTATCTACGGTTAATAAACTGTGTTGAGCAAAAATATCTTGGTAAAGTCGATAGGATCCTGCCAAAGTACCTGTATGAGTTCGTGCCGCCTGCCCAGCCGCCTCTCCACGCCCAGCTTTGAAGATAACCACAGGTTTACTGCGGGCAACAGCGTTAGCCCCTTCAATAAATTCTCTTCCCTTATCCGTACCCTCTATAAAAATACCAATAACTTTGGTTTCTGGATCTTCCGCCAAGTAATTCAAATAGTCAGCATATTCTAGAATTCCTCGGTTGCCAACCCCACACCACTTAGCAACCCCAACCCCTTCATCCTGCATTTCAGCCAATAAGGATAGTCCAATTCCTCCACTTTGACTAATCACAGATACAGATCCCTTGTTTAAGGTCATAGGATAAAAGGTAGCATAAAGGGGGGAGGCTGTATTAATCAAACCTAAAGTGTTGGGGCCGACCAAGGCAATTCCCGCATTCTTGGCCACAGTTATTAAACGTTTTTCTAAAGCATGTCCCTCCGAGCCCATCTCTTTAAAACCACCGGCCGAGCAGATAACACCTTTAACACCTATGCGGGCACATAATTCTACAAGTTCAACAGTCACATATTGATTGACCGCTAGCACTACCAACTCCGGCACAGTGGGCAACTCTGCTAATCCAGAATAACAAGTTAATCCCATGATTTGCTCGTATTTACTATTGATTGGATATACTTTGCCCTGAAAGCCTCCCTCGAGGATACTTTGCAATATATTATAACCAATCCTACCTGAATCAGGGCTTGCTCCAACAACAGCTAAGCTAGCCGGATTAAATACAACGTCTAAATTTCTCACTTACATAACCTGGATTTCTCTAGCAGTATTCTTAATATAATGTTTTGTAGATTCTTACTGCAGAGAACCAGGATCCCCCCCTTCTGCAGTTTATTTTTTATCGTACGCTAGGATTTACCAACTGTCAATCCTGGCCAGAATATTCAGCCTATTGTGTAACTATTGTCAGATATATCTTATTATGACAGAACGGGCTGGACAACATAATGGATGCGATCAAAGGCTGCAATGCATCCCTATGGACACCCCGGGCTGTGGCCTATCGTCGCAAGAAGAACATAAACGACCTCGAATTGCTGCCAGCGGTTGTGATTATGGAGATGGTAAAAGCCCAGGCATCCGGGGTGGCTTTTAGCTGCGACCCGCAGAGCGGCCGACGTGATATGTTGGTGATCAAAGCCATAGCCATCCAGGTAGGAGTCTATCTACTTCGACATCTTAAAAGTAATTGCCTGCTTCCGGTTAAGAGTCAGTAACCGAAATTTGTCTTGAAAGCGGTTTTAACAACCTCAGCCATTTTAGTAGAACCTTTTTAAAAAAGGTTGGGATAGCTCCAACCGACTTTATAAGATAAATACAATAGCAAGTACATAAAATAATTAGCAAAATTAGCAAAGACCTTCATGTAAAATTTTGATATAATATGCAAAAGTCAAAAGGAGCTATAGAAATGGATTTTGGAGATTGTATTAGATTTATCAACGAGAGTCAGGCAACCTGTACCTTGTGTACTATCGATGGAGATCAACCTAGGGGGAGAGGAATGGTTCCATTGTGGGTAAAAGAAGATGGAATCTATTTTACGACTGCCAGTTCTAAGAATTTGTACTCTCAACTGCTAGCTAATTCCAATGTAGAACTTTGTTTTGTAACATTGCAACCCATAAAGCATTTACGGATAACAGGCCGCGTAGAGTTTGTTGAGGATATTATAATAAAGAATAAAGCCTTAGACGAAAGACCTTTTCTAAAAGCCCTCGGTATAAATACGGCAGATGATCCAAACTTTATTCTTTTCCGGGTGGGCAACGGGGAGGCTCATTTTTGGACATGGGAAGATAATCTAAAGGAAGCGGACATACCCAGAATTAAATTCTAGCTTCTGACTTACTCAAAAATTAAGTTTATTCGCAAGAACCAATTGATTTTTATTTGAATAAATTTTGTTAGTTCTCCATCAGTTCTCTCTTCGTCATTTGCACCCCATCGTTAGAAGATATAAATAAAGGAAACCTCCACGGAAATTTTCCAAAAACGATACAAGTTTGTGTTACTTCATTTTAAGTATATTTTGGGCTAAGAATTCGACGAAAATTATTTAATGCGTTGGTTGAGAAGATAGAAATTCTCACTGCGCATTTTGTTTTTGAGTTGAAGAGACGGATGAGGGTGGAGGAAGGAGGGGAGTAAACTGTGAGTCGGAAGGGGAGAATCAGGAGATGCAGTCTAAGAAAAGTTCTAGGAATGCGTCACAGATACGCAAATCTAGGCTCAAAATACTTAAAATCATGCATTATGCTGTTATGTTGATAAAAAATGGGTTGTGTTGAGCTTGGTCTAGAACAGAAACTAGCCTTAAAGATTTCTACTGGTTTAGGTGAACGGTTAGTTGTCACAATAGAAATACACTCTGAAAAGGCATGCGGCTTATTTCACATATCGATTTGGTGCAATGATTCATGTGGATGGTCTGAAACATATAGTACAGCTCATTACAGCCTTTGCGGTAAAAAGAAATGAGAAGGTAAAAATATATATACCCGACGATTTTAGTTTATCTTTTATTTTAGAATAATTTTGCAATATCGAGAAGGATATGAACGGAAAATGTAGAAATGTTAGAGTGGAACAATCTGGGTGCTTTAGTAGTCCTCTCACGGTAGAGAAAGATACTTAGTATCCCTCAAAAAGTTGATGGGTTATAATGAGTCCAAGTTTCTTGGGAGTAAATTAAGCGAGGGGAAAAAATGAGTATTTCGCAAAAGGAAATCGATTTAAAGACAGAAAACCTGGGTTTAGATCCGGCCATTTTTAATAAAATCTTGGAGTTATACCAGGATAACAGTTATGCACATTTAACGGGTATTAAAATCGTGGCCATGGGACCTGGCAAATTGATTGCCGAAATGGTTGTAGAAGAACATAATTCCAACATGGCAGGAACATTACACGGTGGCGCAACTGCGACTCTGGTCGATGTATGTATGGGAATGGCTTGTTTTACAAAGGGGAGCATAGTTGTATCCTGCAACATCAACGTCTCCTACCTAACGGCCGGAAAAGTAGGCGATAAGATTATTGCTGTAGGGCAGGTCATTAGGGCAGGAAAAACTGCTTGTTTTACTGAAGCAAGTTTGGAGGATGAAAAAGGTAAGATCATCGCCAAGGGTACAGGAACCTTTTTCGTTAAAGAGACTTTTGCTGAGCAAAACTAGAGGTCTAAGAAAAAATAAACGATCACGTGCGCCAAAAATAGACCTTTTGCCAATACCAAAAGTGAAAAGTTACACTGCTTGAATAGAGTAGAAAGTAAGCCGACTGGGTGAGTGTTCACCTTGGTTAGGCTTATTTTCTTTATAGGATGCTAATATTTTTAGTGAGGTCCGGCAATCTCAATAACACTTAGGAAAGAAAGTCACCTACTATGAGTCAAGAGAATCTAGTAGGGCCATCGGTTATTGAGCCATAACAAAGTGAGGGAAGACGTATTTAAAAGGTTTAAACCCTCATCCTGATTGGATGAGGGTACAGCATGATCGGCAAACAAATTGAAACGAAAATACAATGCCTTTTAAGTTACGTTAGCTGTGGAGGTAATCAAAGTTGTTAAAAGACTATTATTAGTGACTCTAGACTTAAGGCCTAAAGTTGGTAGTACTGGTGAAGTGCTAAAGAAAAGGTTGGAGCAAGATTTAGGTAAACGACTTGAAGGTTGGAGTGAAACACAGGTTTTACTAAATTCTAGAGTTGTTAGTCGGAAATGCACTAAGAGTAGCTGAGATAATTGACCCGTATGTAATTCCAAAGAATAAACCCTTGGGAATTAATTTATCTCGTCCATATGAACTTAATAACTTCACCCCCAATACTCCACCAACCATACATAGAGCAAGATTCATTATCACTCCAAGTAATTGTCCTTGCCAGACACTAATAAGAAGGTGTTTGTCTGCGAGGCGGATGCTCAAGAAGAATGGAAGCGATTCTGCAAGTCACACAAGAAAAGCCTCTACCTCTATGATGTGTCGTTCGTCGAAACCACACAAGAGAAACGCCCGCGCGGCAACCCGGGCAAGAACCCGAAAAAACCTCAGATTATTAGTCAGTGGTCGCTTCGGATTCAGGTAACTGGGGAAGCTGTCGCAGCTATGACTAAATTTCAGCATTCTGAGGAATGTTTTGTCCTCATCACCAATGTCAGCCCGAAAGAATGTGAAATGCGAGATGTTTTAGGTCTATACAAAAACCAGATGGTCGTTGAAATGGACTTTCGCCTTCTTAAGGAACCGTGTATTGCGTCGGTAATTTATCTGAAGACACCCGAGAGAATTCAAAGCTTAGCCATGCTACTGCATGTATCATTATTGGTGCGTGCCATGATTCAATACAAACT